>CAYWBX010000058.1:0-9850 GCA_964456015.1 uncultured Hyphomicrobiaceae bacterium
CGCTCAGGCTCAGCGACTGCTACTGGTTCTTCGGTCCGCTCGTCCTGATGGTCGAGCTCAACATGATGTCGAAGTCGGTCATCCATGCCTTCCTGGCACGGACCGACAATCCCGGCACGGCGCTTGCCGCATTCAACGGCGCCTTCACATTCTACTTCGCGATTACCGCGGCATCGGAGGTGACGACGGTGCTCTGCCTGTCGTTCCTGAAGTCGCGGATCGACTCGCTCAGGCTCAGCGCTTTTGCCGCCATGGTGCTGTCGGCGCCTATCGCCATCGCACTCGCCGTCACATTCACGGCACTTGGCGGCAGCGTGTTCGGCGGCTGGTTCGGGCTCGGACGCGAGGCTGCGCGGGAGGCGCAGGACGCCGTCGGACTCCTCATTCTATCTGCGCCCGTGCTGCTCGTTCGCGCCAACGCATTCGCGCTGCTCATGCTGGCGCGTCGCACGATGATCATCACCTTGAGCACGTTCGTCCGGCTGCTTTCGCTGACCGTCTCGCTCGCCGTGCTTCCCTGGTGGCTCGACGGGGCCCGGATCGGAGCTGCGGCGCTCGTCGTTTGCATGGCGTCGGAGGCGGCGTTTTCCTGGGCGTTCGCCTGGCGGCACCTACGCGAGTTGCCCGCGCGGCGCTCGCGCCCCGAGTCCTACGGGCGTTACTGGAAGTTCGCTTGGCCGCTCGTGATCAACGCATCGGCGGAGCTCGGGTCGATCTTCGCGATCAATGTGTTCCTTGGTCGCTTGCACTCCGCCGAGCTCGCGATCGCCGCATTCGGCGTCGTCCACGGCCTGATCTCGCTCTTGATGGCGCCGGTGCGCAACCTCGCACAATCCGCGCAGACCCTCGTCGGCCGGCGAGAGGACGTGCGGGTGATGGTGATCTTCTCGGCGCAGCTCGTCGCGTCCTTCGCGCTGCTGGCGTTCGTTCTGTTCCAAACGCCCTTGCGCCATTGGGTTCTTGAGGGGCTCATGGGGCTGACGCACGAACTCGCGGCCTATGCGGAGCCGGCCATGGCGGTCTCGTTTGCGATGGCGGCGTTTTGGGGCAGCTCCGCGCTCTTCCGGGGACTGCTCGCCCGGGCGCGCACGACAGGGTCTTTGGCGGCAAGCGGCATCCTGCGCATTGCGACCGCGGCGGCCGCGGCATCGGTCGCCCTCGCATGGCCGGACCTCAACGGCGCGCTTCTCGGAACCGTGGCATGGGTTCTGTCCTATGCCATCGAAACCGCTGTGAGCGCGTGGCGTCTCAAGCGTCTCGGCTGGTATGCGGAACCATGAGCGGGTCTCGCCGCGAGTACTGGCCTGCTCAACGACGGCAAGCCGCGCGTGACCGTCGGCGCCGCCCATGTCCGCTCGAGCTGGATGCGTTGCTTCGACAGGAGAAGGGAGCGGCTCGATCTCGCCCACATCCTGGCGTCCGGCGCGCTGCCGCCGGCCTTTCCGGCCGTGCGCATCGACGGCGAGCTTTACCGGGATGGCCGCATTCTCTCCAACGCTCCGACGGAGATCATCTTCGACGAGTATCCGCGCCAGAGTTCCATCATCTTCGCCGTGCATATGTGGACCCCGCTGGGAGCGGAGCCCGAGACCATCTGGGAGGTTCTCCATCGGCACAAGGACATCCAGTACTCGAGCCGCATCGCGAGCCACATTGCCCGCCAGCAGCAGATGCACAAGATGCGGCACATCATCGAGGAACTGGTCGCCTACATTCCCGAAGTCGAGCAGCGGCGCCCCGAGTTGCGCGCGTTGCTGGACTGGGGCTGTCCGACGAGGATGCATGTGGTGCGGCTGCTCGCGCCGAGCCTCGAACACGAGGATCAGACCAAGGATGTCGACTTCAGCGTATCCGGCATCCGCCGGCGCTGGCAGGCGGGCTACGAGCATTGTCGCCAAGCGATCGAGCGCGCCCCATGGCGCGGCGAGTTCGACCCACTCGAGGGGGCATCCTGCATGAACAACCGGATGTACCGCACTCTGCCTCGGCGCAAAGCGACCGGAGCGCCATTCGGGAGCCGGCACCCGGCTCGCGTCATGCGGAAGAAGCTGCGCACCATGCTGGCCGGATCGGACGCGCCTAGCATCGGTTTGGGGTGTGTGCTGTCGTGCGCGTCAGAACGCAGACACGACCCATTGCGAGGTTCTCATGGCACCAGACAGACGCCGCGATCAATGATACTCTAAACCAAAGTAATCCGCGTGAAGGCAATCGCCGTGCAGGAAAGCCGGATCGACTTGCGGGTTGCAGTGCTGGTGGCGTCGCTCACTGCGATGCTGGCAATGCTTCCGCTCGACCGCCCCAAGGGACAGCCGGGGCAGGGGACCATTCTGCTCGCGGAGATCAAGGGTGCCATCGGCGTTGCAGCCACGATGTATGTTTGCGACGCCATCGAGGAGGCGGGCAAGTCGAACTCCGAACTGGTCGTTTTACGCATCGACACACCTGGCGGGCTGCTGGCGGCCACCCGAGACCTCATTCAGTGCATACTCGGTGCGCCGCGACCCATCGCCGTCTACATTGCACCGAGCGGCGCCCGTGCGGCGAGCGCGGGGACCTACATCGCGCAAGCGGCGCACATAGCGGCGATGGCACCCGGCACGCATCTGGGCGCTGCGACGCCCGTGGCGCTCGGCTTGCCGAGCCCGACGCCGCCGAACGACCGGCGCCGGGATGAGCGGGAGAACGAGCCGGGGTCGGGGACCCAGCGGAGCGCGCTCGATCGCAAAGTTCTCAACGATGCGGTTGCTTATCTCAAGGGGCTGGCTCAGCTGCGTGGCCGCAATGCCGATTGGGCAGAGAAAGCCGTCCGCGACGCTGCGACGCTGACCGCCAGCGAGGCGCTTAAGGAGAAGGTCGTCGATGTGCTGGCCGACAGCCTCGAGGATCTTCTGCGGCAAATCGACGGGCGCTCCGTAGCCGTCGCAGGCCGGGATATCCGACTGGTCACGACAGGCGCGGCGCTGATCACCGTCGAACCCAGCTGGCGGCTGCGTCTTCTTGCGGTGATCTCCGATCCCAACATTGCTTTCATTCTTCTGCTGGTCGGCGTCTACGGTATCCTGTTCGAGTTCTGGAGCCCGGGGGCCATCGTCCCTGGCGTGGTCGGGGGGATTAGCTTGCTGCTGGCCTTGACCGCGTTGTCGGTTCTGCCTCTGAGCTACGGCGCGCTCGCGCTTGTGCTCCTGGGGCTCGCACTGATGATCGCCGAGGCCTTCGTGCCGGGCGTCGGTATCCTTGGCATCGGCGGTCTCGCGGCGTTCGTTCTCGGCGCCATATTCCTGTTCGATCCGCGGGGCGCTGACTTCGACATCGGGATCGCTTGGCCCGTGATCGTGGGCGCGGCCGCAACGTGCGCATTGCTGTCGGCAGGCGTTCTGGCGTCGGTCATTCAAGTGCGCCGGCGCAAACCTGCGACGGGCTCGGAGGAGATGATCGGCCTTGAGGGCGAGGTCGTCGAGTGGTCCGAGGAAAGGGGGGCTGTGCGTGTTCATGGCGAGGTCTGGACAGCGAAAGGGCCCCGGAGCCTGGCTGCCGGTACCCGTATCCGCGTCGTGCGTCGCGACGGCCTCACCCTGTTCGTCGAGCCGAGGGCATCTGACTAAGCGGGCACGCCCGTAACATCGAGGAGTACGGCCATGCCGTCACAGATCGGATTCGTCATTCCGACGTTCCTGTTTCCGCTTGTCATCGTCATCGTCATCATCGCCGCGTCATTTCGCATCCTCCGCGAGTACGAACGCGGCGTGGTGTTCATGCTGGGCCGGTTCTGGCGTGTGAAAGGACCGGGCCTCGTCATTATCATCCCGTTCGTCCAGCAGATGGTGCGCATCGATCTGCGTACGCGCGTGCTCGACGTGCCGCCGCAGGACGTGATCTCCCGCGACAACGTCTCCGTTCGCGTCAACGCCGTGATCTACTATCGCGTGATGGATCCAGAAAAGGCGGTCATTCAGGTGGAAGACTATAACCAGGCAACGAGCGAGCTGGCGCAGACTACCCTGCGATCGGTCGTCGGCCAGCACGAGCTCGACGAGATGCTGGCCGAGCGCGACAAGCTCAACGCCGATCTGCGCCAAATCCTGGATGTGCAGACTGACGCCTGGGGGATCAAAGTCGCCAATGTCGAGCTCAAGCACGTCGATCTCAACGAGGCCATGGTGCGGGCCATCGCCAAACAGGCCGAGGCCGAGCGGCTGCGTCGCGCCAAGGTGATCGATGCGGAAGGCGAGCTGCAGGCCGCCGAGAAGCTGCTGCAGGCCGGTGTCATTCTCGCCAAGCAGCCGCAAGCCATGCAGTTGCGTTATTTCGGTGCGCTGCAGAACATCGCCGGCGAGAGATCGTCGACGATCGTGTTTCCGCTGCCCATCGAGTTGACGCAGATCGTCAGCGGGTTTGCGCGCAATGGCTCGGGAGACTCCGAACGCTGAGGCTCATCGCGTGACAGCGGGCCTGTCGGTGGCGGGAGGCCTCCTGCGAATGACCGCAGTCCCGCAGGCTTCGCTCATGTCGCGGACCGACGCCCGTGGAGTTGGTCAGGACGTGGCGATTGCGACGACGGTATCGGTGTCGAGAGTGGGCAGGAAAGACCGGCCCGTGGCGCGGTGCTCGCTCCCGATGGGGCGAGGCAGCGACGTCCCGTCGGGGCGGAATGTGAAACGAAGGCGACGCGCCCCGAGAGCGCGCGGGTGCGGCACAGATCGCGGCGCGTTCAAATGTCGGTCGAAATAGTTTCCGGTTGGCGCGCAGGGATCGCGATCAGCACGATCGGATCCTGCGAGGGCTCGCGCGCGCGCTCGGCCATGGCGATGGCCTGGGCCTGGGCCAGGGTTTCGAGACCCGAGCAATCGACGAGATGCGGACCCATGAGCACGAAAAGTCCGGCGGGCGCGTCGCCGGGGCGGCCTGCGCCCGCCGATTCGGCCCAAAGGCGCGCGAGCGCGGGACCCAACTCGCCCGCCGGTGTCACACGCACGAGCGCGCTGCGCCGCTGGATGCGCAGGACTCCTTCCCTGTCGACGACACGCACCGGCCGCGGCCCCGAGCCCGGCGCGAGGTAGACGCGAAAGCCGGTGGTGGCTCCAGCCAGCCGCAGGCTTTCCGCCGGCAGGCCGAGCGCGTTGGCGGCGAGCCGGCGCGCCTCGCTCTCCGGGATGGCGCCGCCGATCTCCTTCATGCGCATCTCGGCCGCGCCAACCGCCGTGGCGCGGACACGATGCGTCATCGGGTCGATCTCGACGGCGACGTCGACGCTTGCGCGGTCGGCGCCAAGGCGGACGGCTGCCTCGAGCGCCTCGAACCGGATGGCCTGCAAGTCCTCGGGCTTCGGGTGCGGGATGATGCGCTCGACGACGTCGCGCACGAGCGCCAGCGCAACCCCGATCGAGGAAATGACCTCGGCGTCTTTCGAGATCTGGTGGCCGAGCCCCAGCCGCTCGGCGACGAACGGCAGCAGCGCAGCGGCTCCGCCGCCTTCGCCGATGAGCAGGCACTGGTCGCTGTCGAGATCGTACTCCTCGATGAGACCATTCACGACGGGCTCGATCTTGGCGGCAGCGGCAGCCAGCACCCGGCGCGCGGCGGCGTCGACGCTCGCGCCAAGCAAGCGCGCCAAGGGCGCGAAGGCGGCGCGGGCGGCGGCCGGATCGCCATAGGCATGATCGCCGGGGCGGGCATAGCCCAGGCAATTGGCGGCGCAGGTGGTGGTCAAGGCGAAGAGACGGCCGCCGGTGCCTCGGACGGCGACGTAGTCTTGGCCATCGCCGGGTTTCGGCTCAAAGAAGGTGAGCTCCGCGTTGGCGAAATCGGCGGCGTCGGCGAAGGCGGCGTAGGGCAGCCCGGCGATGTGGGCGCTGCGCGGACCGACGTCAACGATCGCGTCCCTGCGCGCGCGAACGAGACTGCCGCCGGCGATACCGAGAACGCGCACGTCGAGCGAACTGACATAGGTTTCGTGGCCGCCGACGCGGGCATAGGTGACGGTCGGCCGGCCGTTGCGAATGACGCCGATATTGGTCGAGGTGCCACCGACCTCGAAGTAGATGCCGTCGGCGACTCGCAGGTGCATGAGGGCGCCGGCGACGCTGGCCGCGGGCCCGGAGAGCATGGTCATCACCGGCCGGCGGCGCATCTCGCGGATGTCCATGACGCCGCCGTCGCCGCGCATGATCATGAGCGGGGCGGTGATGCCGGCCTCGCGCACGCTCGCTTCCGTCATGTCGGCAGTCTCGATCATGCGCGGCAGGATCGAAGCATTGATCGCTGCGGTGCGGGTGCGGACCGCGAGGCCGTAAAGGCGCGTGATCTCGTGACCGCAGGTGGTCATCAGCCCGGCTTCGACGCCGAGGCGACGCACGAGTTCCTCGCTTTCGGTGTTGTCGACGCCGAAGGCGGCGGAGGCGACGAGGACCCTGGCGCCCTCCTCAACCAGGCTCTCGATCGCGGCGGCAACCGCGCGCTCGTCCATCTCCTCCGCAAGAAGGAAGCGGTTCATGGTCTCGAGGCGGCGGCCGGGCGCAAGCTCGATGGGCGCGACGCGCACCTGCGGCTCGGCGAGGCGGGCGGCGTTCGCGGCCGCTACCCCGATGACGCCGACCGGAGCAACGTCTCCCTCGAGCAGGGCGTTGGTCGCCTGCGTGGTGGAGTGGGCAAGAAAGACGACTTCATCCGGCGCGACGCCGGATTGCGCGAGGACCTCACGAAAGACCTCGACGACGCCCGCCGCCACGCCGCGCGGATGGCTGTGCGTGGTGAGCACCGAGAACCGTCCAACGACCGCGTGGGTGGCGTTGTCGACGAGCACGGCCTTGGTGAAGGTGCCACCGACGTCAATGCCGATACGAAAGGCTCTGGCGGACCGGCCCGCGGACGCGGGGGCCTTGCTCATCGCTCGACCCCGGCGACAGAGGTGGCGGGCCGGATGGCGGTTGCTGGTCGCATCGAAGGTTCCTGTCGTGGGTCTCGCCGGGGGCTGGTTCGGTTCGCACAGGTCGAAGCAGGCATCTAGAGGGCCGGGCCGGGCGAGGCAAGGCGTGCGCGACGCATGGCGCATCCCACGGCACGCCGCGCGGCCTGAGGGGCCGCAAGGTGGGCGCAAGGCGCAGGCTTGACGCCAAGGGGGGCGGGGGCGTTATTGGACGGCCATTGGCAGTGGCAGTTGCCGGACATCCCGGGCAGCGCCCGGTGCAGAGGCAGGACATGGACAAGTTCACGGTGCTGACGGGCGTCGCCGCCCCGCTCAACATGATCAACGTCGATACCGACAAGATCATTCCCAAGAACTATCTGAAGACGATCAAGCGGACCGGCCTCGGCAAGCATCTCTTCGCCGAGATGCGCTACGACGAGCAGGGGCGGGAGCGACCGGATTTCGTCCTCAACCAGGGACCGTTCCGCAAGGCGACGATCCTCGTTGCCGGCAACAACTTCGGCTGCGGGTCGAGCCGCGAGCACGCGCCGTGGGCGCTGCTCGATTTCGGAATCCGGTGCGTGGTGGCACCGTCGTTCGCCGACATCTTTTTCAACAACACGTTCAAGAACGGCATCCTGCCGGTGATCCTGCCGGAGGCGCGCGTCAACGAGATCCTGCGCTTTCTCCTGGAGCTGCCGGGCGCGGAAATGACGATCGATCTTCCCGCGCAGACGGTGAAGGGGCCGGACGGCAAGACCGACACGTTCGAGATCGACCCGTTCCGCAAGCACTGTCTGGTCAACGGCCTCGACGACGTCGGCCTGACGCTGCAGAAGGCGTCGGCAATTGCCGCCTACGAAAGCCGGATCAAGTCCGAGCGGCCTTGGGTCTAGGCGCGAGAGAGACGTGCGGCGCGGTCACGGCTGCAGCGCCTTGACCGCGTCGGCGATCACCTTGCCGGCGATGTCGATGTCGGCGCGCGAGACGTCGAGGTGGGTGACGGCGCGGATCATGCTGCCGTAGGTGAGCCCCATGCGCACGCCGCGCTTCAGCATCTCGTCGAAGAGCTGCTTCGAAGTGATCCCCGCCCCGCTCGGGTCGAAGAAAACAATGTTGCTCTCGATCTTGGGCGTAAAGAGCCTCAGTCCCTTGACCGCCGTGATGTGCTCGCCGAGGCGCTGGGCGTTGCGGTGGTCTTCGGCCAGCGCTTCGATGTTGTGGTCGAGCGCATAGAGGCCGGCGGCCGCAATGATCCCCGACTGGCGCATGGCGCCGCCGAGACGATGCTTCCACCGCCAGGCCTCGTTGATGAAGGCTTTCGAGCCGGCGAGCACGCCGCCGATCGGGCAGCCGAGGCCTTTCGAGAGATCGAGCCAGACTGTATCGACGTGCTTCGTCATGTCCTTTGCCGGCACACCCGAGCCGACGACGGCGTTCAGGATGCGCGCGCCGTCCATGTGCACGACGAGGCCGTGCTTGCGCGCCGCCCTGGCGACGTCCTCGATCTGGCTTGTCGTCCAGATCGCTCCGCCGCCGCGGTTGACCGTCTGCTCGATGACGACAACCCGGGAAAGCGGGTTGTGGCGGCCGTCGCCGGTACGAACGGCGGCCTCGACGGCGGCGCCGGTGAAGATGCCGCGCTCGCTTGGGATCCAGAGCGTCTGGGCGCCCGCGAGCGCCGAGGCGCCGCCGCCCTCGGAGGTGAAGACGTGGGTCTCGGCGGCGCCGATGATTTCGTCGCCTGGCCGGCAGTGAACCAGCATCGCGATCTGATTGCACATGGTGCCGGACGGCAGGAAGACGGCGGCCTCCTTGCCGAACATCTCGGCCACCCGCTCCTGCAGCCGGTTGGTCGAGGGGTCCTCGCCGCGCTGCTCGTCGCCGACCTCGGCCTCGGCCATGGCCTTGCGCATGCCGGCGGACGGCTTCGTCTGGGTGTCGCTGTAGAGGTCGATCAGGCGGTTTTTCTGCTCTCTGGCGGCCACGTCTGGGCTCCCCTGGGCTGTCCGGCCGCGGCCGGGAATGGAACCGGCGGATTGAAGCCCTGGCGGAGGCGAATAACAAGGCCAGAAGCGTCGCGGCAGGCCCGCTTTGTCGAGAAATGCAGGCTGCCGCTGGTCCACCGGGAGCGCCCGCCGTAGTGTTGCGACAGATGCCGTCATCAGGTTTCGGAGCCCAGTGACCGTGATGCCCGATGCTCTCCCCCGGATCGCTCTCGTCACCGGCGCGGCGCGGCGCATCGGCCGCGCCATTGCGCTCGATCTTGCCCGGCACGACTGGCATGTGGCCGTGCATTATTCGGGCTCGGCGGAGGATGCGGCCGCGGTCGCAGCCGCGATCCGGGAGGCGGGCGGCCGCGCGGCGGCGATCAAGGCTGATCTGCGGCAGCCGGCTGAGGTGGACCGCCTGATCGAAAGATGCCGCACGGCGATCGGTCCGCCGACCTGCCTCGTCAACAACGCCTCGGTCTTTCACGACGACAGGCTAGAGACGCTCGAGGCAGGCACCTGGGACGAAGGGATTGCGGTCAACCTGCGGGCTCCCGTGTTCCTCGCCAAGGCGTTCGCGGCGGCGCTCCCATCGGGCATGTCCGGCAACATCATCAACGTCATCGACCAGCGCGTGCTGCGGCCGACGCCACAGTTCTTCTCCTACAGCGTGGCCAAGGCCGGACTTTGGGCGGCGACGCGGACGCTGGCGCAGTCTCTCGCGCCGCGCGTGCGGGTCAATGCGATCGGCCCTGGGCCCGTTCTCAAGAGCATTCATCAGACCGAGGACGAGTTCGCCCGCGAGCAGGCCGGGACCATCCTCGGGCGAGGCACGACGCCCGAGGAGATCGCGGCGGCGGTTCGCTTCATCCTTGACGCCCCGTCGATGACCGGACAGATGATCGCGCTCGACGGCGGCCAGCATCTGGGCTGGCGGACGCCCGATCTCGTC
>CAYWBX010000059.1:0-9829 GCA_964456015.1 uncultured Hyphomicrobiaceae bacterium
GCTCGGCAGCGAGGCGGTCGACGAGCGCGGTATCGAGGGGCTTCATGAAGCGCGCGTCGGCAACCGTTGTCGGAAGACCAAAGGCGGCGAGCTGTTCGGCGGCTTTGAGGCTCTCCGCAAGGCGGGTTCCCAGCGAGAGGATCGCAACGCTGCTTCCTTCGCGGATGATACGACCACGGCCAATCTCCAGAGCTACTCCCTCGCTCGGCAACTCGACTCCGACCCCCTCGCCGCGTGGATAACGAAATGCGCAAGGACGATCATCGATTGCGACGGCGGTCGCGACCATGTGGCGAAGCTCGGCCTCATCGGCCGCCGCCATGATCACGAAGTCAGGCAGGCAACCGAGGTAGGCGAGGTCGAAGGAACCGGCATGCGTCGGACCATCCGCTCCCACCAACCCGGCGCGATCGATTGCGAACCGGACCGGAAGCCTCTGGATGGCCACATCGTGAACGATCTGATCGTACGCTCGCTGCAGGAACGTCGAATAAATGGCCGCAAACGGCTTGTAGCCTTCGGCAGCCAAGCCGGCGCAGAAGGTCACGCCATGCTGCTCGGCGATGCCGACGTCAAACATTCGATCTGGAAACACCTTGGCGAAGAGGTCAAGACCGGTCCCTGAAGGCATGGCAGCCGTGACGGCGATGATCCGGGGGTCTTTCTTCGCCTCCGAGATGAGACTTTCTGCGAAAACCTTCGTGTAGCTCGGAGCATTCGCCTTCGGCTTGGCTTGCGTGCCCGTGATCACGTTGAACGTGTTCACACCATGATACTTGTCCGCGGCCGCCTCGGCGGGCGGGTACCCCTTTCCTTTCTTGGTGACGACATGGACGAGGATCGGACCATGCTTTGCATCGCGTACATTCTTGAGGACCGGCAAGAGCACGTTCAGATCGTGGCCGTCGATCGGACCCACGTAATAGAAGCCGAGCTCTTCGAAGAGCGTGCCGCCGGTCCAATAGGTCCGAGTGTACTCCTCGGCGCGAGCCGCCTGACGCTCCCAGTACTTCGGGAGCTTGCGCGCCAACTGCTTGGCGATGTCCCGCAAATGCAGATAGGTCCCGCTCGAGGAAATTCGGGCGAGGTATGTGGAAAACGCGCCGACCGGTGGCGCGATCGACATGTCATTGTCGTTCAGGATCACGATCAATCGCTCGTTACGAGCTCCGGCGTTATTCATGGCCTCGTAGGCCATGCCGGCGCTCATGGCGCCGTCGCCGATCACCGCAACCACGTGGTGCGAACGCTTGTCGAGATCCCTTGCGACCGCCATGCCCAGTCCCGCCGAGATCGACGTCGAGGAGTGGGCGGCTCCGAACGGATCGTACTCGCTTTCGGCGCGCTTGGTGAACCCGGACAATCCACCTCCCTGGCGGAGAGTTCGAATGCGCTTCCGGCGACCGGTGAGGATTTTGTGCGGATAGGCCTGATGCCCGACATCCCAGATCAGCCGGTCCTCGGGCGTGTTGAACACCCAATGCAAAGCGACGGTCAGCTCGACGACACCGAGGCCGGCTCCGAGATGGCCGCCGGTCACCGACACGGCATCAATGGTCTCCTGGCGCAGCTCGGCGGCAAGGTCGGCCAAGGCGCTTTCCGGCAGCCGACGCAAGTCGGCGGGATATTGAATCGTGTCAAGCAGAGGCGTTTTTGACTTCTCGGTCATCGCGATCCGGGCTCTTGGCAGTCAATGCGATACTCTTAAGGGACTCCATCCCCGACGGGAAGCGGGAATGCTCCGATCACGCGTCAACCAGCGGTGCGGCGCTCGTGCGGCTGCCGCACATGCCAAGCAATGTGGCCGTCCTCACGGCTCCGGATCGAACGGAACCGCTGCTTGCGGCTCGCCGGCGCTGTCCAGAGTCAATTTTTCGACTTTCGCCTCGGCCTGACGCAGGAGGCGGTCGCAATGTTCCTTCAGCGCCTCGCCCCGTTCATAGATGGTGATTGATTCCTCAAGTTCGACGTCGCCGCGCTCCAAGCGCCCGACAATGCTCTCGAGCTCCTTGAGCGCACGCTCGAATGTCATCTCGCGTATGTCGGCATGGCGTGTCGACTGTTTGGCCATTTGCATCCATCGACCTCGGTTGCCCAGATCTCGCCGAGACTCCTCACCTAGCTGCCGGCATCCATCAACGCCTTGACGTGCACTGCGACCGAACGGGCCAGCGCGGTCAAGTCATAGCCACCCTCCAGCATCGACACCAGTCGGCCATGGCAATGGCGGCTTGCCACGTCTGCAAGCACCTCCGTGGCCCAGGCGAAGTCCGCCTCCTCAAGCGCCAGATTGGCCAGCGGATCGTTACGGTGGGCGTCGAAGCCGGCCGAGATCAGAATGACGTCGGGGCCAAAGTCGTGCAACGCTGGCAAAATGCGCGATTGCATCGCGTCCCGGAAGGGCTCGCCGCCGTCGCCCGGCCGCAGCGGAGCATTCCAGATATTGCCGACGCCGGTCTCGGCCAAAGCGCCAGTGCCTGGATAGAGCGGCATCTGATGCGTCGAACCAAAGAACAAGTCTCTGTCATTCCAGAATATTTCTTGCGTGCCGTTCCCATGGTGCACATCGAAATCGACGACCGCAATCCGCTCGGCGCCGTGCTTCTTGCGCGCATAGAGGCCCGCGATCGCCACGTTGTTGAAAAGACAAAACCCCATGGCGCGCGAGCTCTCGGCGTGATGGCCGCAGGGTCGCACCTGACAGAATGCGTTCGCCGCGTTGCCAGACATCACCTCGTCGACCGCAAGAAGACCTGCTCCGACGGCGCGCATCGCGGCCTCCCACGTCCCGGACGAGAGCACCGTGTCAGGGTCCAGACGGACCGGCTCCTCGCCGGGTGCCGGGCGGGCTTCCTTGATTGCCTCGATATAGTGACGCGGATGGGCCTCGGCGATCCATTCCTCGACGTCGGATCGCAGCGGCGCTTCCCGGCGCAGCAACGGCTTGAAGATGTCGTGCGAGAGCACGCGGTCGATCGCGCGCATGCGGTCCGGGCGCTCCGGGTGCCCCGGACCGGTGTCGTGGAGCAGAAAGCATGGATGGGTGACAAGCAACGTGGTCATGATCGGCTCCGGCCAGGCGCGGGGTCGCCAACGACGATAGCCTCGTGCAATCGCAATGGCGAGACCGCCGACCGAGACAGGAAACGCCTTGCCGGGTTTTGCCCATAGTGGCAGCTTTCCCGCTCGATGGGCAACCACCCGGCGGCGCTGCACAGATCTCCAGGGAGTTCCATAATGGATGTCGGCAATATGATGCTTTTTGCCAGCTACGGCTGGGAGAACTGCAGCGATCAGCAGGTTTGGGACGAGGAGATCCGGTTGGCACGGCTTGCAGCGGATCTCGGCTTCTCATGCCTATGGTCCGCCGAGCATCACTTCAACGACTATTCGTTCGTGCCCGACAACCTGCAGCTCATGACCTATCTGACGGCGCTCTGTCCGCATGTCGATGTCGGAACCGCCGCGGTGATTCTGCCCTGGCACGACCCGCTGCGCGTCGCCGAGAACGTTGCCGTGCTCGACATGCTGTCGAAAGGCCGGTTGCGCTTTGGAATGGGACGGGGTCTCGCGCGGAGAGAGTTTCAGGCATTCCGCATCAGCATGGACGAATCCCGCGGTCGCTTCGATGAAGCGGCGCCGATGATCTTGAACGCGCTCAAGACAGGCTTCATCGAGGGCGACGGCACCTTCTATAAGCAGCCCCGCACCGAGATCAGACCGCGGCCGGTCTATAGCTTCGACGGGCGCATCTATGCCGTCGCGTCAAGCGAAGATTCGGTCGATTCAGCCGCCAAGCTCGGCGCGCACATGGTCATGTTTGCGGACCGCCCCTGGGAGATGAGGCTGCCCGCCATCCAGCGCGGCAGGGAACTGCATCGCAAGTACCACGGAACAAAGCCGCCGCACCTCATGATGACCGACTTCTGCGTTTGCGGTCCTTCAGACGCCGAGTGCGAGACGTGGGCGCGCCAATATCAGGGCAAGTTCGTCGAGAGCAATTTCCACCACTACGAGTTCCTGGGCGAGCACTTCAAGAACGTGAAGGGCTACGATGCGTATCAGCAGAAGGCGGAGATTGCCCGGAAAGGGGGCGGCTTGCCGGCAGCAATCGAGGGCTTCATGAAAGCGGCGAGCTGGGGCACCCCGGATCGCATCCTGCGAGAGCTGGAGAGGCGCCGAGCGATCGTCGGAGACTTCGAGCTCAACGTGGCTTTCCGGTTTGGAGGCATCCCCTACGAGATTGCAGAGGCCGGCATGAGGCTCTTTGCCAAGGAGGTGTTGCCGGTCGTAAAATCCTGGCAAAGGTCCCCAGATTGACCATGTCCGTACTGGGATACCGCCAGTCCGACGTGTCGCATGCCTTGAGAGCTGCCGCTCGCGTCGGCCAAAGCGTGGAGATCCGGACCGGCGCGCCAAAGGGACGCCGCACACTGGTGCGGCGAGGGATCATGGGGCCGCGATCGTTTTCACAAGGGGCTTGGCCGGCCCGCTCAGGTGGCGTGAAGGGGTGAATTGAACGCTGAATTTCGGCTGTGATATTTGAGGTGCGGGACTCGTCGGGTTGCCAGGCATTCGGTAAATTGAACGTGATCATGCAAAAATGGTGGATGCAGCGTCCGAAGGAATTTGATAGTCAGACAACGGGGCGAATTACGGCTTGAGGGGGATTTCCGTCGTCCGCTCCTGGTTGCGGCGCCCAACTGCGCCGAGTAGCGGGAAGTTTGTGTTATGTTAGTAAAATCCATGATTTTTGCTGTGCTCGGCACAGTGCTCGGACCAGCGTTCGGCGTTGGTTTGTTCCTGTTGATGCACGGGACGAACTAGTCGCAAAGAAGCTCAGCAAGAAATGGAATCGGCGCCAAGCGTAGCGGCGTTCCGGGCGAGGTGCTTTTTATTGCAAATGGATCGCGGCGTCGTTCCGTGATCATTGAACGCGGCTCCTGGTAGCGGTCTCGCCGCGCTGCAGGCGGGGCAGCAGCATGTGATCGCAAACGGAGCGGCTGCACGGGACGGCAGCGCGCTCAGGGCAGCCCAATGGATTGCTATCGTATCCCCTCGACCTGTATCTTTGGTCGCGTACCCGGACTGCGACCGCGGCGTTCATGACCAGGCTCATCGACGATTGTTTCTTCACCGACAGGGTGCGGCTGTCGCATGAGGAGGCCCTGTCGCACCTGAACGATCGGGTGCCGGTCGTTACCGCGACGGAGCGCGTGCCGATCGCCATCGCATCTGGCAGAATTCTGGCGGAGAGCATCACAGCCGCGATCCCGGTCCCCGCCCATTCCAATGCCGCGGTCGACGGCTACGCTTTCGCGATCGGAGACCTTCAGCGGAGCGCCGACGGCCTTTTCCCATCTCAGGTAGGGCAACGGCCGGTCATCCGCTCCGTGACCGGCCGCCTGCCGGCTCGGCGGTACGCATTTTCACCGGCGCGATGATGCCTGAAGGTTGCGACACCGTGGTCATGCAGGAGGATGTGCAAACCGTCTCCAGGAACGAAGGCGACGTCGTGCATGTGCCACGCACGATCAAGGCCGGCGCCAACCGGCGGTCCGCTGGAGAGGACGTGAAGGCGGGACAGCTTCTGTTCAATCCGGGGCATCGATTGCGCCCGCAAGACGTCGCAGCCCTGGCCTCGATCGGGTGCGGGAGCGTGCAATGCTTCAAACCCCTGAAGGTCGCGATCCTGTCGACAGGAGACGAGATCGTCGCCGCGGGAGCGGGGGACCTCGCTGCTGGTCAGGTCTACGACGCGAACGGCCCCATGCTGGCGGCGCTTGCATCGGGCATGGGCGCCTCGGTGACCCAACTCGGGGTGATCGCGGATGATCTCCCGGCGCTCAAGCTCGCTCTGGGCGACGCAGCACGGGAGCACGACCTCATTCTGACGTCTGGCGGCGCGAGCCAAGGCGACGAGGATCACATGGCCGCCGCGGTTCACGCGCTCGGTCGACGGCACTTCTGGCAGATCGCCGTGAAGCCGGGTCGGCCGATGATGTTCGGGCAGATCGGGAATGCTGCGCTCGTGGGGCTCCCCGGCAACCCGGTTGCCGTGTTCGTCTGTTTTCTGATGTATGTCCGGCCGCTCATGAACCGCTTGGCCGGAGCCGCGCACCGGGAACCGCGGCGCTTCCGGCTCAGGGCGCAGTTCACGTTCCGCGGACGCAAGACCGGCCGCCGGGAGTTCTGGCGCGGACTCCTGGTCTCAACGCCCGAAGGGCTTGGAGTCGAAAAGTTCGAAAGAGACGGCTCGGGATTGATTTCGAGCCTGCGCGCGGCGGATGGTCTGATCGACGTTCCAGAGGATCGCGGCGACATTCAGCCGGGGGACCTCGTCGATTTCATTCCCTTTGCGGAGTTCGGAATCGCCTCTTGAGAGAGGAGGCGACGTCAACAAACGACCTTGTTCTCGTAGAGTCGCTCGCGATCCGCTGCCGAGTATCCAAGCTCAGACAGGATCTCGCTGGTATGCTGGCCCTTGGTGGGGGCAATCGCGTCCGGCGCTTCGGATACGAGTGGGGCCGTACCGGGCGGATTGGGGGTCATCCAGGGAGCATCGGACCCCGGCTGCAGCGTGGGGCTGATGACGCCGCTTGCCTTGGTGTGTGGGTGGTCGACGAACTGGGCGTAGGTCTGGACCAGCTCGTTCTGAAGCCCCTTCGCAGTGAACCGATCGCGCCAGTCTGCTGCCGGCCTCGTGGCAATAATCTGCTTTACCCTCTCGACGAGCACTGCCGCGTTGACATAGCGGTCAGCCGTGGTCCTGAAGCGCGGATCGTCGATCAACTCCTCAAGCCCAAGCACCTCGCAAACCCCCTTGAACTCGTGGTTCTTCACCGCGGCGATCTGGATCCAGTTGCCATCGCTGGCGAGATACGTGCCGCCCGGACCGGCCACCGACCTGAACGGGCCGTCGCGATAGGCGCTCATCATGCGAATGGACTGCAGATTTGCCGCCGCCTCCATGAGGCTCACATTGATGCGACGGCCAGGCGCGCCTTTGGCCTTCGCGTAAAGCGCGGCAACCATGGCCTGATGCGCGTATAGGGCCGTCGACATGTCGATGATGATGGTCGGGGTGCGATGCGGGATGCCATCCGGCCCCTTGTTCTCGGACATGAAGCCGGTGAACGCCTGCAAGATCGGGTCCATGGCGGGCTTCTCACGCAAGGGCCCGGTCTGCCCGAAGCCAGAAATGGACGCGTAGATAAGGCCCGGGTTCACGGCGCTTAGACGTTCGTAGGAAAAACCCAGGCGATCAATGACGCCGGGCCGAAACCCCTCGATGAAAATGTCCGCAGTTGCGACGAGCCTGTCCACGATCTCGCGTCCCCGCTCAGTCTTGAGATCGAGGGCGATGCTCCGCTTGCCGATGTTGGCTGCAACCGAGAAGGCGGTATGGTCACCGTACTGCGGACCGAGAGCACGCGCCCAGTCGCCTTCGTGCGGCTCGACCTTGATGACATCGGCGCCGTGACGCGCAAGCAACATCGCGCTGTATGGGCCCGCTACCCCTTGCGACAAGTCGACGACACGGACACCGGCGTACGGCTTTGCGAAGCTCATGGGCACGCTTCTCCACTTGCGCAGGGAGGTGATCGTCGACCACCGTCTCGAGATCAAAGCCTGCGCCAGTGGCATCGGCCTGGCAATAGACTTGTGCCCAAACGCGCGCCGCTCGCGACTCTCCCAGTCGCGGATGCCCGCTCGAGTGCCCCCTCAAAGGGGCATCGTTTGCACCGCCGGTCGCCGGCAAGCTCACCACGCGAGAAGCTCCGGAGGATGATCCCGATACAGCAGCCAGAGCAGCGGCACGGCGAACAGGCCACACCCCGCCGTGCCCACTCAGGCAGGCTCGTCGTCGCCGCGGCGCGCCCATTCGATCGCCAACGCCAACGCGAGCGCCCAGATCGCGTACGCGGCCATGAACCACGTCTGCCACATGCCCCAGCTGAAGGCGCCGATCACGGCGGCACAGACAAAGCTTGCAAAGGCATAGGGTTGCAGGTTCGGCTCGAGCCGGCCCAGCACAAGCCACGCACAGACCCCGATGGCGCTGAGGATCAACGCGCCGGCCGCGCCGAGCTCGTACCACGTCTGCATGAAAACGTTGTGAGCGTGCCGCCCGGTCCGCAACGGATAGGTGTGGTCCGCAGGCTTTTGGGCCTTGGGCGCAGCCTGCTCGTCGAGTTCTTTCGTCGATCCCACGCCGACGCCGAGGTATGGCGCCTTGCGCACCTCATTCGCGGTCACCGCCCACAGGATTATGCGATTGCGGCCGGTCTCGGGAATCCAACCGGCTTTGAAGAGGCCCGCTCCGTAGGCCGTCGCAGCAATCGGCACAATTAGCAGGCTCGCCACGAGCCAGCCGGCGAGGATCAGGGCACGCATGAGGGACGGCGCCAGCATCAGGCCGGCGAACGCCACGATGGACGCCACAAGCGCAAGCATCGAGGTCTCGTGCTCGGAGGAGAACACGACAAGAGCCGAAACCAGCAGGACGGCAAGCGCCGCCGGGAGCCTATAGCGGCCCAATCGCGAGAAGCCCGAGAGCATAAGAATGGCCGGCCACAGCAAGAAGCATAGAATGGCCACGCTGCGGTTGAGCGTCTGCAGACCGATGGCCTGGACCTGACCCTGCATGATCTCCAGGTTCTTAACAGGTCCTCTGAGGGCCGGCACCGCATTATAGAGCCCTCGGCGCAAGGGTTGGTCGAACAAAACCTCGACCGCCAGAATGAGACCGGCGAGCAGCAGTCCAGCCAAGAGACCCTCGACAAGACGTCGCAGGAACGGATGCTCGAGCGAGGCCAAACCAAGCACAGACAGATAGACCGTGATCGAAAGAAACCAGTAGTAGCCAACCTTCACGTAGGCTTCGAGCGGATCCACCGACCAGGCTGCATTCAGTGAAATGTAGAAACCGAAGGAGAGAAGCGCGATCGCGAGTGCGGAGAGCGGCCGCGGCGAGAGCTCATCGCGCGCTGTCCAAACGGAAAGCAAGAGTGCTGCCGAGAACAGCAGATGGATGGCATGCGTCGCACGCGGCGCCATGAGCAGCAGAACGCACGCCACAACCGCGATCACAACCAGCGATCGCTCACCGGCCATGACAGGGTTTCGAACCGTTTCGTTGTGCACGTGGTTCGCGTCTCCGGAAACAGAGGAATTTCTTCAACAGGCACGCACACTCGGCAAGACACGATAGCCGCATGGCCGAGGCGGGTCAAAATCCGCCAGTTGCGGTAGACCCCGAAGCAACGTCGACGCAATGTCATGTCTGCTCAGACGACGCGCGGGCAGTCGATAAAGCAGCGAACATGCCGCCGCAAACAGCCCCCGCTTGCGTTGCGCCTTTGCTCGTAATGGTCCACATCTCTGGCCGCGACGAGAATACGATTACTTGATTCCCGTTATTTCGGATCCTTAGCTCCATCCGGCAGGGTCCCCGTCACAATCGGAGCGCCTTCAGTCGAGCGAGCGGCCGCCTGCGGGTCGGGCGCGAGAGGTTGCCCTGCCGCATTGCGCTGCGGCAGGAGGTCTACGCCAAACCAGCCGTCTTTGGGCAGAAGACGCTGCTGCAGACTGGTCCACATCGGGCGCGACGCCATTCCTTCAATGAAGGTCTCCGTCGGCGGCGTGACCATGTAAACCGCTGCCGTCGCAACAGCCATCGCCGCCGAGTGCCCCAGCTTGCGATGGTCAAAAAGCTTGAGCGCAGTTCCGAAGGAAGCCTTGATGCGCGTATCCATGACATCAACGGAATAGATTTCATCGAGCAAGAGGTGCGTCATATAGCCGAAGAACATGAATGCGGCGGCAA
>CAYWBX010000060.1:0-9814 GCA_964456015.1 uncultured Hyphomicrobiaceae bacterium
AGCGACATCGTCGGCCGGTCCGCTTTGACCCGCGGCCCGTCGGACGCGATCAGGACGTCGGCGGCGAAGGCCTGCTTGTGGGCCTGGACGAGCTGCTTCAGGCCCTTCGACCCGGCCTCCTCACCCGTTTCGATCATGAACTTGGCGTTGAAACCGAGCCTGCCGCCGCGCAGCCGCAGGACGGCGTCGAGCGCCGCCATGTTGAGCGTGTGCTGGCCCTTATTGTCGGCGGTGCCGCGACCGTAGAGCCTGTCTCCCTCCCGGGCGGTGACCCAAGGGCCCTTGCCCTTGGTCCATTGCTCGTCCATGCCGCGGACGACGTCGCCATGACCGTAGCCCAGAACCGTGGGCAGGCGGTCGTCTTCGATGCGGGTCGCAAGCAGCACGGGGCCCTGGCCCGCGATGGGATTCTCAAAGATCTCGGAAGTAAAGCCCATGGCGGCAAACGCCGGCCGCATCTCCTCTTCGAGATAGCGATGGCATTCGGCGAGGGCGGCGGGGTCCGGGAATTTCTGGCTTTCGGTGCGGATCGCGACGCGCCGCGCGAGGTCCGCCTCAAAGCGGCCGGATTCGACGTAGGCCTCGGCGGCCGCGATGGCGGCGGCGCGGGTCGGGGTGCTTGTGGTCGTCATGCCGGTCTTTCGCTGATCTGCGTTGCGGTGAGGTACTCTAGGTCGGCGCCCGGACAGCGCCAAGTCGGGCGCGTGCGGGAGGAAGGCGTCGAGAGGAGACACAGGCCATGACCGTGAACAGGCTCAAAGCGGCCGTCGAGCGCGGCGAAGCGCAAATCGGCACCTGGCTCACGCTCGTCCGCAATCCCGCGATCCTGACGCTCATGAAGTCTGCAGGCCTCGACTTCGCCAGGGTCGACATGGAGCATACGTCGCTCAGCATCGAGACGATCGCCGACATGGCGCTGCTCGCGCGCGCGCTCGATTTTCCGATCGCCGTCCGTCCGCCGAGGGCGAACCGCGAATGGATCACGCGGCTCCTCGACGTCGGCGTCTGGAACATTCACTGTCCGCAAGTCGAATCGGCTGCGCATGCCGCGGAGATCGTTGCAGCCTCGCGCTATGCGCCGAGGGGCTTGCGGGGGAACGGCGGCCTCGGACCGGCCATCGACTTCGATCCGACCGGGAGCCTTGCCGCGCGTCGCGCGCACGCCAATCGGCAGGTTTTCATTACCGTGATGCTCGAGACGGCGGCCGCATTCCGCGACCTCGACGTCATCGCGGGCATGGACGGCATCGACGCGCTCACGCTCGGGCCGGCGGACCTGGCGCAAGATCTCGGCATCTTCGGATCGCCGGATCAGGCACGGGTGCTCGACGAGAAGCGTGATCTCATTCTGGCGGCTGCGCGCAAGCACGGAAAGACGTGCGCCATGCTCTGCTCAAGCAGCGCGGAAGTGAAGAGATGGAAGGAGCAGGGCGCCTTGCTGCTCGCCTATGGAAGCGACGCCGACATCCTCTACAGCGGGTTCAGCCGCGCGATGGCCGAGCTGAAGGGCTGAGCGGGTCACCTCGCCGCGCCGGCTGCCTGACCTGCCGGCTCGATTGCGCGCTGATCATAGAGGTGACACTCAACGTATCCGGCCCCTTGTGCGACGGGTCGCGGGGCGATCCGGTCACAAGCGGCAAGACGCGCCGGGCACCGCGGGTGAAAGCGGCAGCCCGCCGGCATGTCGAGGGGGTTCGGATAGGCGGCGCCCAGGTGCGTATCCGGAATGCCGAGCCCGGGCTCCGGAGTGAGGACCGACTTGAGCAGCGCCTGGGTATAAGGATGCTTGGGAGAGCGGAACAGATCGTCCGTCGAATTCACTTCGACAATGCGGCCGAGATACATGACGGCGACCCGATCCGCCATGTGCTCGACGACGGCCAAGTTGTGGCTGATCAGCAGATAGGTGAGCCCGAGCTCGCGCCGCAGATCCTGCAGGAGATTGAGGATCTGCGATTGCACCGAGACGTCGAGCGCCGAGGTCGGCTCATCGCAGATCACCATGCGGGGCCGGTTGATGAGGGCGCGGGCAATGGCGACGCGCTGGCGCTGCCCGCCGGAGAGCTGGCTCGGGTAGTTGTCGTAGAGCCGCCGCGCCAGACCGACGAGCTCCATCATTTCCTCGACACGCCGGCGCCAGGAGTCCGGGTCGCCCTCGCCCTGGACGCGCAGCGGCAGCGAGATGATTGAACCGACCGACTTGCGCGGGTTGAGCGAGGAGTAGGGGTCCTGAAAAACCGGCTGCACCAGACGCGCGATCTCGCGGCGCGACAGCCCGGCAATCGGAACCCCTCCGATCGCGATGCTCCCCGAACTGGTCGGCAGGAGGCCCAACAGCATGCGCGCCAGCGTCGTCTTGCCGCAGCCCGACTCGCCGACAAGTCCCACGACTTCGCCTTGCCGGATCGACAGCGAGACGCCGTTGACGGCATGGAGCGGCCGCTTCGCCCGCATGAACCCTTGGCTCACCTGAAACACGCGCGTGACGTCCCGGGCCTCGAGCATGAGGACACCGGAGGCAATCGATCGCGCCGCCTCGAGCGTGCTCATGCCTGTGCTCCGACGCTGGCGCCGGCGGCGGGGACGACGCCCGGACGGATGCAGCGCACAAGATGCCCGGGCCCCGCGGCGACGAGGTCGATCGGGGCGCTGCGGCACGAATCCGAGACGATCGGGCAGCGGTCGGCGAAGTGACAGCCGTGCATGGTTCCAATCAACGAGGGGACGAGGCCCGGGATTACGCCGAGGCGGCCGCCGCGCTCGGTCTTGCCCGGAATCGGGATGCAGGCGATGAGCCCGCGCGTGTAAGGATGGCTCGGTGACCGAAAGATCTGCTCGGCGGCCCCGGTCTCGACCACCTGACCCGCATACATGACGACAACGCGCGTTGCGATCCGCGCGACAATGCCAAGGTCATGGGTGATGAGAACCAATCCCATCCTGAACTCGCGCTGAAGCTCAGCCAGGAGATGCAGGATCTGCGCCTGGATCGTGACGTCGAGGGCAGTCGTCGGTTCGTCGGCGATGATGAGGTCGGGCCCGCACATCAACGCCATGATGCGCTGTCTGAGGCCGCCGGAGAGCTGATGCGGATATTGCCGCAGCCGGCTCTCGGCTGCCGTGATTCCGACCCTCTCCAGGAGGTGGACCGCACGCTCGCGCGCCTCCCGCGCCGTCACCTTGCGGTGGCGGAGCATCGCTTCGGCGAGCTGGTCGCCGATGGTGTAGGCGGGATTGAGCGACGTCATCGGCTCCTGGAAGATCATGGCCATGCGGTTGCCGCGGATGTCGGACATGGCCCGTTCCGATACGCCGATCATCGACTGTCCGGCGAGCTCGAGCCGATCCGCCGTTCGCCGTGCCTTCTTCGGCAACAGGTCCATGATGGCGAGCGCGGTCAGCGACTTGCCGCAACCCGATTCGCCGACGATGCAGACGGTCTCGCCGCGATCGACGTGAAAAGACACGCCCTGGACGGCATGGAGCATCCCCGCCGGCACCGGCAGGTCGACGCGGAGATTCTCAACGGTGAGGATGCGCTCGCTCATGTGCCCGATCAGTTGCGGTTCTCCGGTGCGGTCACGTCGCGCAAGCCGTCGCCGACGAGGTTGATGGACAGCACCAGAAGGAACAACGCGATGCCCGGGATCGAGATCAGCCAGGCATCGAAGAACATCAGGCCTTTGCCCTCCGAGATCATGAGGCCCCACGACGGCGTCGGCGGCTGCACGCCGAGGCCGAGGAAGGACAGCGCCGCCTCGAGCAGGATGGCGTGCGCCATCTCAAGCGTTGCGACGACGATCAGGTGGTTCATGACATTGGGTGCGATCTCGGTGAAGAGGATGCGAGTCGTTGAGCAGCCGAGGGCCTCGGCGGCGGTGATGAACTCGCGGCTGCGCACCTGCTGCGTGGCGCTGCGCATGACGACGGCGAAGCGGTCCCAGATCAAGAGGCCGAGAACCCAGATGACGACGGTAAGCGACGAGCCCACGATCGAGACGACGGCGAGCGCCACCAGCACCACCGGCATGGAAAGCCGGGTCGTGATCAGAAAGTTGACCACCATGTCGACGCGGCCGCCGAAATAGCCCGCGAGGACGCCGAGCGTCGTTCCGATGACGCCGGAAATGAGCATCGCCGAGACGCCGATGAGCAGCGAGACCTGGGCGCCATAGAAGAGCCGCGAGAGATAGTCGCGCCCAAGATGATCGGTTCCGAGCGGATGCGCCCATGTCACCTTCGCACTCGCGTGCCAGAAGGGCGGGATCAGCTTGCGTGCGAGCTGCTGGTCATAGGGATCGTGTGGCGAAATGATGGGCGCGAGGAGCGCCATCAACGCAATGACGATCAGGATTGAGGCCCCGAACATGAGCCCGAAGTGTCCGAAGATGCGGCGACGCATCTGCGCCGCGGGCGATGGCGCGAGAATCTCCTCTGCGGTCGGTATCCCGGCGTTGATGCGAAGCTGCGCCATGTCAGGCCACCCGGATGCGCGGATCGAGGAACGCATTGAGCATGTCGGCAAGGAACGTCAGCACGACATAGATGATCGAGAGCACCAGCACGATGGCCTGCATCATCGGCAGGTCCTTGCGCTGGATCGATTCCCAGGCGAGGTAGCCGAGGCCGTTGATCTGGAAGATCGTCTCGATGACGATCGAGCCGCCGAGCATGAAGCCGAACTGCACGGCGGCGAGCGCCACGACGGGGATGATCGCGTTGCGCAGGGCGTGCTTGAAGAGGACGCGCATCGGCCGCAAACCCTTGGCACGCGCCGTCCGGATGTAGTCGGAGGAGAGGACCTCCAGCATCCCGGCGCGCGTGAGCCGCATGACGGCGGGGGTGACGTAGTAGCCGAGCGCGATGGAGGGCATCACGAAGTTCGCCCAGCTGTCCTGGCCGGTGATCGGCAGCAGTCGCCAGGTGACGCCGAGCCACAGGATCAGCGTCAGCGCGAACCAGAAGCTCGGCATCGCCTGCCCGATCACGGCGAGCGTCAGGGCGAAGCGGTCGAAGATGCTGTTCGGGCGCACGGCGGCGAGCACGCCGAGCGGAATGGCGAGGAGAAGCGCGAACGAGATGGCGCAGGCGCCGAGCAGCATGGTGGTGGGCAGGCGCTGGAAGATGACCTCGGCCACGGGCTTGCGCAGGTTGTAGGACTGGCCGAGGTCGCCGGTTACCGCGTTGGCCAGCCATTCGAGGTACTGCACGTAGATCGGCCGGTCGAAGCCGTAGAACCGGCGGACGTTCTCGATGTCCTCCTGCCGCGCCCCCTCGCCTGCGATCGCAATGGCGGGATCGCCGGAGATGTAGATCATCGAGAACGTGATCAGCGAAACGGTGAGCGCGACCAGCACCGCGACGCCGAATCGTTTGAGGGCGTAGGCCAGCATCAGTCGCTCATCCGGAGGCGGTCATTTCCATCTCGCCTTGTAGAACTGCGGGATCTCGTCCGACGTTGGCTTGTAGTCGAGATCCTTCGTCCATGCCTGGTATTTTGTGTAGGTGAAGAGCGACATCCAGTAGGCTTCAGACTGGATGCGATTGAGCACGTCCTTCCAGGCCGCCTTGCGCTGTTCGGGATCGATCAGGCTGTCCGCTTTGGCGATGCCGGCGATGACGACGGGGTCCTTCGCCATGTCGTCGGGTCCACCGCCGAAGAAGTGCGCGGTGGCGGCCGAGACGTCCGGAATCGAATTCGAGCCCCAGGTGGCATGGCCGACCGGAACTTTGCCTTTGCGCACGTTGTCGAGGAAAGTCACGTACTGCATGAAGTTGAGCTTGGCCTTGATCCCGACCTTGCCGAGATCGCCGATTGCGGCTTCCAGGATGTCGCGATCCCGGTAGCCGAAGAGCTCCACTTCGAAGCCGTTCGGGTAGCCCGCCTCCGCCAAGAGCTTCCTGGCCTTGTCCGGATTGTAATCGTACGTGGCGATGTCCTGCGCGCAGGCGAACTGCTCGGGATGGCAGGGCCCCGCCGGTATCACCGATCCGGGCCCAACGAGGTTCTTGATCATCGCCTCGCGATTGATCGCGTGTATGAAGGCCTGTCGTACGCGGCGATCGGTGAAGAACTTCTGGCCCGAGGTTCCGTTGACGTCGAACTGGAAATAGCCGATGCGCAGCGTCTTGGCGGTCTCGACGACCAGGTTCGGAGACCGCGCCATGCGCTCGGCGACGTCCTTGGGCATCTCCCACATCCAGTCGACAGCCCCGGTCATCGCCTCGGCGGCGCGCGTGTTGTTGTCCTTGATCGTGCGGAAGCGGATCTTGCCGATTGCCGGCCGCCCTTTGAAGCTGTCCTTGAAGTAGCCGTCAAACCGCTCGAGCAGAATGTATTCGCCGGGTTTGACGTCGGCGACGCGGTAGGGTCCCGTCCCGACCGGCTTCACGGCGCCAAAATCCTTTTTTCCGTCGGGGCGCGTGGGCGCGGCATCATAGTGTCCCTTCGGCATGATGAAGCTCGAGTTCGCGAGATAGGCGAAGGCCGGCGGGAACGGGCGCGCGAGGTTGATGCGGACGGTGTACTTGCCCTTCGCTTCCGCGCTCTTGATCCAGTTCACCATGGAGTAGTTGAGGACGGCGTTGTCCTTGTTGGAGATGTGATTGAGCGTATAGGCGACGTCCTCGGCGTCCATGTCCTTGCCGTTGTGGAACTTGACGTCGCTGCGCAGCTCCAGATCGAGCGCGAGATCGCCATCCCACTTCCAGGATTTTGCGAGCAGCGGCTTGATCGTGTTGTCCGCCGGATCGACGATCATCAGCGTGTCCCAGGCGTGATGCCCGATGATCACGAGCTCGCGCGTGTTGATGTAGAACGGGTCTGCGATCGGGTTGTCGCGCTCCGTCGACCACACCAGGGTGTCGTCCTTCTTGCCGGCGGCGGCGATCGCCGGAAGGCCGGCCACCAGCGTGAGCGACAGGAAGAGCCTCGCGGCAAGACCGGGCGCGACAATGCGGGACATGAAGCGATCCTCTATGATGAGCCGGAACCTTACGCGCCGGCTCAGTTAGCAACGGCCATAGGACCACGATTGCCGCTCGGCCGTCCGATTGCAAGCCGCAAACCGCGCGCGGCCCCACATAGCACGCTCCGAAAGAGCCCTTGCCGCGCGAGCTCCCCGCCCGCCAATCCGTTCAGTCCGAGTTCGGGGCGCGATCGCCGGAGGCTGCAAGGCCCGTCCGGGCAGCCCCTCGGGCGGGTGAGAGACCGCGATGCAAGGTCACTTGCGACGCGGTCCCGCGCGGCGCCAACCGTAGACGTCGCGTGCCGTCCTGGCGCTGATCAATCCCTCACGCAGATCGCGTTCGACGAGCTCCTCGGCGCGGGAGGCGGGATCGCCGAGGCCGCCGCCGCCTGAGGTTTCGATCACCAGGCGGTCGCCCGCGGGCACGAGCTGGAAACCTTTGCCTTTAAGCGTCTTGCCGGACTTCAGGCGGACGGTAGCCGCCTTGCCGTCATGGCCGCCGTCGCGGCCGCGCGGCGGATGCTCGATGCGGTCGAATGCGGCCAGCAACTCGAATGGCTGATCAATGGCCGAGCCGATCTCGATCACCTGCCCAAGTCCGCCCCGCGATCGCCCCGCGCCCCCGGAATCTTCACGAAATTCCTTTTTCCAGAAGATCACAGGCATGATCTGCTCGGCGATTTCGACGGGGGTGCCGCGCACGCCCGAGGGGTAGGCGGTTGCCGAGAGGCCGTCCTTGCCGGGCCGCGCGCCGGTACCGCCGTTCGACGTGAACGTGGTTGCGAAGCCGTAGTTGCCGCGCAGCTTGTCGCCGGTCTGTCCCCTGAGCGTGATGTTGAAGAGGCAGGAAGTACCCTCCGCCGGCACACGATTGGGAATCGCCTGCCGCAAGCAGCCGAAGACGACGTCGGGCAGCATCTGGCCGGTCACGTGACGCGACAGCACGGGCTTCGGCTTCGGCGCGTTGAGGATTGAGCCTTCGGGCGCCGACACGGTGAGCGGGGAGAGCGAGCCGGCATTGTTCGGAATGCGCGAGGCGACGATGCAGCCTAGTCCGAAGACGGTGTAGGCCGTGGTGTAGGCCATCGGCACGTTGATGCCCCGCTTGGAGGCCGGGCTCGTGCCGGTGTAGTCGACATGAATGCCGCCGTCGCTGATCGTCAGCGTGGCAACGAGGTCGATCGGCTCGTCGTAGCCGTCGACGGTCATCTTGTTGGACCAGGAGCCCTTGGGAAGCTTTGCGATCTCGGCCAGCACGCCGGCCCGGCTGCGGTCGCAGATGTGATCGGCGAGCCGATCCAGGTCGTCGAGATCGAATTCCTCCATCATTTCGACGAGCCGCTTGCAGCCGACGTCGTTGCAGTTCGCGAGCGAGTAGACGTCCCCTTCGGTGTCGACGGGAAGCCGCGTGTTGGCGCGGATCATCGCCATCAGCGTTTCGTTGAGCCGGCCGCGATCGGCGAGCTTCAGCATCGGGATGTAAAGCCCTTCCATGAACACGTCGGTCGCGTCCGGTCCAAATCCGATGCCGCCGATGTCCATGAGGTGGCTGGTGCAGGAGAACAACGCGACAAGGCGGCCGCGATGAAAGCAGGGCGTCGTGAGCACGAAATCGTTGAGGTGGCCGGTCCCCATCCAGGGGTCGTTGGAAATGTAAATGTCGCCCGGCTTCATCGTCTCAAGAGGGAAGTGGCGGATGAAGTGGACCACCGATTCCGCCATCGAGTTGACGTGTCCCGGGGTTCCAGTGACGGCCTGCGCCAGCATGCGGCCGCGGCGGTCGAAGACGCCGGCGGACAGGTCGCCCGCTTCCCTCACGATGGAAGAGAATGCGGTTCTGAGCAGCGTTTGCGCCTGCTCTTCGACGACCGCAATGAGGCGGTTCCACATCACCTGCATCTCGATCTCGCCGAGACGATCGGATTTTGCGGCGCGCCTCGCGCCGGTGTGGGACTTCTGCATGGGGTCAGACCTTGTGGCTCGCCGTCTTGCGGCGCTCGAGAACAAGCGCGCCGCCACTGTCGAGCGTCGCGTCGAACGTCGCCGAAACGTAGGTGGATGTGCCAGGCTCGAGGATGAGCGCCGGTCCGGGTACCCGCATGCCGGGCCTCAGCTCGGCTCTCGCGAATGTGTCGATCCGCCGATGTGCGCCCTGCGCCTGGTCCCAGATGAGACGCGAGCCGCTGGCCTTCGCCTTCGCGGCGGCAGCGCGCGACGGCGCGAGGCGGCGCGGCTTCTGGCGCGCCGTCGAGACCAGAACCGACCAGGCCAGAACCTCGATCCGCGCGCCCGGTATGTGTCTCTCGAAGAGCCGCCGGTACTCAGCCTCGAAGGCTTCCCGCAGGGTGCCGGCGTCCGAGGGCTTCAGCGAGGATGAGGGAAGCGCCACGGCGATCTCGTGCCCCTGCCCGATGTAGCGCATGAAGGCGTTGCGCTCGGTCATGAGTTCCCGGCCGAGCGCGGCCGGCTCGGCGAGCGCCATGGCTTCGCGCTCCATCTCGACGAGCAGCTCCGAGACCGCGCCGGCATCGAAGGAATCGAGCGGCATGAACCGGCTTCTCACGAGCTCGAAGGCCGCCGGCGCCTTCAGGAAGCCGATCGCCGAGCCGACGCCGGCTCCTTCAGGTATGATGATGCGGGAGATGCCGAGCTTCTCCGCCAGCCGGCAGGCGTGCAGGGGCGCGGCGCCGCCGAAGGCAACCAGGGTGTGATCGGCGATCACGACGCCCCGCTCGACGGAATGCACGCGCGCCGCGTTCGACATGTTCTCGTCGACGATCTCGGCGATGCCGAACGCCGCCTGCTCGCGCGACATGCCGAGCAAAGCGCCGATCTTCGCCTCCACG
>CAYWBX010000061.1:0-9759 GCA_964456015.1 uncultured Hyphomicrobiaceae bacterium
CGTCGAAACAAATCCGCAGCGCAAACTGAGCGCCGCCGACTTCATCGCCGAGGACACCGGCGGGGGGATGGGTGCGGCATCGGCCGAGCCCGTCCGGGACGGAGCGCCCGAGCCCTGGACGGGTCATCGCCGCAGCCTGACCGTCGTCATCCCCGTCCTCAACGAGGCGCGCGGCATTCCGCTTCTTGAGCGGCGCCTCACGCGCGCGCTCGAGGCGATCGGCCATCCGTTCGACGTCCTCTTCGTCGACGACGGCTCGACCGACGGCACGCTTGCCGTGCTGCGCGCACTCCATGCCCGCGATCGCCGCTACCGGGCCATCTCGCTCAGCCGCAACTTCGGCAAGGAGGTGGCGGTGGCGGCCGGCTTGCGTCACGCCAAGGGCGAGGGGGTCGTCATCATGGACGGCGACCTGCAGCATCCGCCCGAGGCGATCGCGGACTTCGTCGCGCGCTGGAACGCCGGCTACGACGTGATCTATGGCCAGCGACGCGACCGGTCCACGGACACGCCCGTCGTGCGCGCGGCATCGCGCCTCTTTTACAAACTGTTCGAGGCAATGAGCGGCACCGAGCTGCCGCCAGGCGCCGGCGATTTTCGCCTGCTCGACCGCAAGGCGGTCGATGCGCTCAACCGCATCGGGGAGCGCGCGCGCTTCAACAAGGGGCTTTATGCCTGGATCGGCTTCCGATCGGTTGGCGTGCCGTTCGATGTGGAGGTGCGGCGCGACGGCGGCTCGCGCTGGCGGATCGGCCGGCTGGTGTCGTTCGCGATCGACGGGCTCGCCTCGTTCACAACCCTGCCGCTCAGGGTGTGGTCGTGGCTCGGCCTGCTCGTGTCGGCCTTCGCGTTCCTCTATGTGGCGATCTTTCTCTTCAAGACGCTGATCTGGGGTAGCGACGTTCCGGGCTTTCCGACTCTCGCCATCTCGGTGATGTTCTTTGCCGGAATCCAGCTCATCTCGCTCGGCGTCATCGGGGAATATCTCGGCCGCGTCTATGAGGAGGTGAAAGGCCGCCCGCTCTACATCGTCGATGAGCGGATTGGTCTCGATGATCCGCCGTCGCCGGCGGCCGCGCCTGCCGCCACCGGCCGAGCGGGCTGAGGCGATCCCGAAGGAGCTCTTGCACCGTGCGCCGCCTCAGACCCGGTCCGGTCATCCTGTGCGCTGACGACTATGCGCTGTCCGCCGGCGTCTCGCGCGGCATCCTCGAGCTCGCCGCCAGGGGACGGGTGTCGGCGCTGAGCGCCATCGTCACCTTGCCGCGCTGGGCCGAAGATGCCCGACGGCTCGCCGAGGTCCGCGACAAGGTTGCGATCGGCCTCCATCTCAACCTGACGCTTGGCGCGCCGCTCGGTCCGATGCCGCAGCTTGCTCCGGACGGGCGGCTGCCGTCGATCGGCGGGCTTGTCGCGCGCATCGTCAGACGCCGCGTCGATGTCGGCGAGATCCGCGCCGAGACGCTCCGTCAGATCGAGGCCTTCGAGCGCGCGACCGGGTTCAAGCCGGATCATGTCGACGGCCATCAGCACGCCCACGCTCTGCCGATCGTGCGGCGTGGCGTGCTCGATGCCGTCAAGAGCTGGTACGGCACGCTCGTTCCCCTCGTTCGCGATCCGGGCGATCAGGCGTTCCGGATCGCCGCGCGCGGCGGCGAGATGGCAAAGGCCTTCACTGTCGCCGCGCTCGCCTACGGATTCCAATGGGCGGCGAAGCGCCGCGGCCTCAGGGTCAACGGCGGGTTCTCCGGTTTCTCATCGTTCGACACCAGCAGGCCCTATGACTTGGAACTCGCCGCCGCCATGCGGGTAACGGGCGGAGGTCACATCGTGATGTGTCATCCGGGGTATCCGGACGATGAACTCGCCGCGCTCGATTGCGTGCTGGAGCGGCGGGCGCAGGAGCTCGAAAGTCTCATGGAGAACGAGGAAATGCAGCGTCGGATCTTTCACCCCGAACGCCAGTCCGGCGAGGCCATCGTCGACTGGAGCTGGGTGCATGGGCGATGAGCAAGCGATTGGCGACGGCAGCCAGCGGCCGGCCCACCGGCGTTGGATTGGGTTCCTGGTCTCCGGCGGGCTTGCCGCCACGGTCGACATGCTGCTGCTCGAAGCCGGGGTGCGCCTTCTGGGCCTTAGCCCCTACGCGGCCCGGCTCGTTTCGATCGCGCTCGCCATGGTGGTCGGCTGGCTGGCGCACCGTCGTCTCACATTCGCCGTGGTGCGACGGCCGTCGGTCAGCGAGTTTCTCGCCTACGTGACGGCGGCCGCGACCAGCGTGAGCCTCAACTACGTCCTGTTCGCGCTCGTGCTTTACGTGAAGCCCGAAGTTCATCGTCTCTGGGCGTTCTTCGCCGCCACATTCGTGTCAATGTTTTTTTCTTATTTTGCAATGCGCTATGGCGTATTTCGGAGGACGGCCAAGTAGGCTGTCCGCCAGTTGTCGCCACCCCGCGCCAAGGCACTTTGGGGGAAGCGCAAGGGGGTGCGGCGAGGACCGCGTTCATGCACGGTTCAGCCTCGCTCGGCTTTTCTGACGTCAACGCCGGAACCGTCGCTGACCGGACGAACGGGGGGTCGGCGGCGGCATCGGGCGAAAGCCACCACGATGGGATAAACAACCAGGCCGGAGGCGCCTCGGCGCCACCCGGGGGTGAGCATGAGAGGACTGAGAGATCATGCCTTTACGAAGCACGGTCGCAAATGGCATAAGCACGCGGTTTGCCGGCAGGAGGGGTGAATGAAGTCGAGTGCCGCTGTGAAGTCGTTCGAGTTGGATATCGACTGGACCGCGCAGACCATTCTTCCCATCGAGTTCCAGGGGCGCGAGCTGAAGCTGGAGGCGCGTGCCTATCAGGGGATCGAGCCCCATTGCCAGGCCATGGTTCTCATCAACCGGAACAACCCGGCGCCGGGTGAGCTTCCGGTGGTGCGGGTGCATTCGGGCTGCGTCACCGGCGACATCTTCCATTCGCTGCGCTGCGACTGCTATCCGCAACTGCAGGCCTCGATGGAGGTCATCACCTCGAGCCCGCTCGGCGTGATGATCTATCTCCCTTACCACGAAGGCCGCGGCATCGGTCTCGTGAACAAGATCCGCACGTATGCGCTTCAGGACCAGGGCTACGACACGGTGGATGCCAACCTCGCCATCGGGGTGCCGGCGGAAGCCCGCGACTATGATCTTGCGGCGCATATCCTCTTCGACCTCGGCTTCAGCCGGATCCGACTGCTGACCAACAATCCGGCCAAGGTCGAGGCCCTGCGTGCAGAAGGCATCACCGTCGTCGAGCAGCGTTCCCTGATCGTTAAGGCGTCGCCCTACAACAAGAAGTACCTGGCGACGAAGAAGGAGCGCATGGCGCACATGCTTTAGGAATTCCGGCGCAAGCCGGCCATCGCGCGCGCAACGGGTCGCCCGGCAAGGCGGCCCGTTGCCGTTTGCGCTGGGCCGGTCGCACCTGTGGCGACGGATGACAGTCGATGCGAGGGCAGGACGGGCGTGCTCGTCAGGCGGCCTCGGCTTGCAGGGTCGCGCACGGCGTGGTGCCGAGGGGCACGAGGGTTCCTCGCGCGATCGGCAGGCCGCATCTCGGCGGTGGCGATGCGCCGTCCTCGCGAAGTTACCCGGTTCTCAACGCGCACCTCGCCGGTGCGGGTGGTGACGGCGGCGGCGAAGTTCACCTTGAATTCTCTCGCCGGTTTAGCGGCGCCGGGTCGCAGGCTGGTGTGAAGGGCGCAACTCATCCAGGAATTGCGAAGCGTGCCGATCCTGCCGCGATGCACGGCCCGATCGGGTCATGAAAAGCGAAGCGACGGGCAGCCCGTGACCACCACGCGGCCTGGCGCCGCGCCTCTCATGCGGAAATTGGGCGTGCCGCAGATCGGCGGGTGCGGCACGCGGCCAACGGGCATGGCGGCAGTGATCGCTTCGCCACCCGCAGCGATGTTCTCGACGCGCAGGGGGACCCCTGTTTCGGCCGGCAGTGCGTCGGCATCGGTCATCGCGGCGGCGCCAACCGTTGGTTGCGCCGCTCGCGCGTTCCCAAAGCCTCGCCTCAGCGGCGGATGTCGACCTTGAACGTGATCTCGGCCTTGCGCCGCTCGTCGCCCGCGCGGGTGATGCGGGCGCCGCGACCCGAGCAGTCGTAGATCTGCGCGAAGCCGATCACCCGGCACGGGTTCCGCCGCACGCTGAAGTCCAGATCGCGCTTCTTGGGCAGGCGATTGATGTCGACGGCGTCGTCCTTGGAAACGAGATCCTTGTCGAAAATCTCGATCTTGACGTCGGTGACGTCCTTGGTGATCGGGGCGCGAATGACCCAATTCGGTCGAATGTTGGCGGACTTCGGCGCCACCTCGGTCTTGGTCACTTTCCCGTCGATGGTGACCTGCGCGAAGAAGTCCGGCTGGCCGCTCAGGTCGATCCGGTCGAGCGCACGGACGCGCTCGATGGTGATCACGAGATCATCGGCTGCAGCCTCCGTCGCACCGGCTACGGCGCCTACGACACAGGCAGCCTGAAGCGCCCCCAAAGCCAGCTTTCTCATCAACATCTGAACCCCCTGTACATCCGGAATGGCCTCAAGAGCCGGGCCGCCCCCGGGTTGATCCGCGGCAGGCTGCGGGCGCGCTGCCATCGGGGCCCCGGCCGTTGCATATCCTTCCTACATCAGCGGTCAGGCCCGGGATACGGCGATCATGCCGCGTCGGCTGCTTCGCCGGCCGCCGTTGCCGGAAAAGCTCAGATTTCGGTCGGACTCCGTCGGCCCCGCGGCGCGGGGTGCCGCAAGGCGCCTGCTCGCGGCGTCGCCGTCCCCAGGAAGGCTCGCGTGCTCTTGTGTCGCATCATCCAGTTCGGGTCCGGCGCACGTCCGGCGCCTCGGCCTCCTCGGCCAGCGCCCGCAGCGCCTCGTCAAGCGCCAGCACCGTGGACCGGTCTGAGCCGAGGCGGCGGATCGACACCTTGCGCTCCTCGGCCTCCCGCTTGCCGACGACGAGCAGGACCGGAACCTTGGCCAGCGAATGCTCGCGAACCTTGTAGTTGATCTTCTCGTTCCTGAGATCCGTCTCGACGCGCAGGCCATGCCGGCGCGCAGCGCGCGCCACCTCGCCGGCGTACTCATCGGCATCCGAGACGATTGTCGCCACCACCGCCTGGACCGGCGCCAACCAGAGCGGAAGATGGCCGGCCGTGCTCTCGATCAGGATGCCGGTGAAGCGCTCGAGCGAGCCGAACATGGCGCGATGGAGCATCACCGGCGTGCGCTTCTGGCCGTCGGCGTCGATGTAGAACGCGCCGAAACGGGCGGGCAGATTGAAGTCCACCTGATTCGTTCCGCACTGCCAGGTGCGTCCGATGGCATCCCGCAGGTGATACTCGAACTTGGGGCCATAGAAGGCGCCGTCGCCTTCCGCGATCGACGTCTTGATGCGCCGGTTCGATCGTCCGACCTTCTCGAGCACATCCTTCATGGCGGCCTCGGCCTTGTCCCAGAGCTCGTCGGCGCCGACGCGCTTTGCCGGCCTGGTCGCCAGCTTGATGTGGATGTCCTCGAAGCCGTAGTCCTCGTAGATCGAGACCATGAAGTCGTGCACCTTCATGCTCTCCTCGGCAATCTGGTCCTCGGTGCAGAAGATGTGCGCGTCGTCCTGCGTGAAGGCGCGCACGCGCATGAGGCCGTGCAGCGCGCCCGAGGGCTCATAGCGGTGGACGCAACCGAACTCGGCGATCTTCAGCGGCAGGTCGCGATAGCTCTTGAGGCCATGCTTATAGATCTGAACGTGCCCCGGGCAGTTCATCGGCTTCAGCGCGAACACCCGCTCGTCCTCGGTCTCGGTGACGAACATGTGGGAATGATAGGCTTCCCAGTGGCCCGAGGTCTCCCAGAGCGTGCGCTCCATGAGCTGCGGCGAGTTCACCTCGACATAGCCTTCGGCCTGCTGGCGGCGGCGCATGTAGGCGATGAGCGACTGGAAGAGAGTCCAGCCCTTCGGATGCCAGAAGACAGCGCCGGGCGCATCGTCCTGGAAATGGAAGAGGTCCATCTCGCGGCCGAGTTTCCTGTGGTCGCGCTTCTCCGCCTCCTCAAGCATCCGGAGATGGTCGGCGAGCTCCTTATCGCTCGCAAAGGCGGTGCCATAGATGCGCTGGAGTTGCGGGCCCTTGGCGTCGCCGCGCCAATAGCTTCCGGAGAATCTCTGCAGCTTGAAGGCGCTGCCGATCTGGCCGGTCGAGGTCATGTGCGGCCCACGGCACAGGTCGAGCCACTCGCCCTGAGCGTAGACCTTGATCTCCTCGCCTTCGGGAATGGCGTCGACGAGTTCCACCTTGAAGTGCTCGCCTTTCGCGCGGAAGTACGCCTTCGCCTTGTCGCGGCTCCAAACCTCCTTGGTGAACGGCTTGTTGCGAGCGATGATCTCGCGCATCCGCTTCTCGATCTTCGGCAGATCGTCAGGCGTGAATGGCTCGGCCTTGGCGAAATCGTAGTAGAAGCCGTTCTCGATCACCGGCCCGATCGTCACCTGCGTGCCGGGCCAAAGCTCCTGCACCGCCTCCGCGAGAACATGCGCGCAGTCGTGGCGGATGAGTTCCAGCGCCTCGGGGTCGGTGCGCGAGACGAACTTGATGCGGGCGTCGCGCGTGATGGGATCGGCCGCATCGGCGAGAACGCCGTCGAGAAGCATGGCGACGGTGCGCTTGGCGAGCGACGGAGAGATCGATCGCGCGACCTCGAGGCCGGTGGTGCCGCTCGGAACGCGGCGGGTCGCACCGTCGGGAAAGGTCAGGGTGATCTCGGCCACGGGGTCTCCTCCTCTCAGTCGCTGCCAACCACGCAGGTAAGACGGGGGCGGGCAGCGGCCTTGCCGCCCGCCGGCGGAGGCTGCTTTTGCCTGCTCGGGGGCCGAGGGTCAAGCGGCGCACGGGGACCGGTCCGCTTGAGAGAGCGCCGCGCTACTTCCAGGCGAAACGCGGTTGTCCCAAATGCGCGACACGGGTCGGGCGACCATGCAGCGCCACCTCGCGGAACTGATAGAGGATGGCCGCCGTCGGTGCATAGACTTGGCCGCCGGTCGTCGGCAGCGGCGCCGACATGACGTGGCCGCCGGCGTCCTCGTGGCGCTCGATCAGGGGAATCGCCGGACTGTCGAGCTCGGTGAGCGGGATGCGGAAGACCCGCGCCACCTCGACCGGGTCCGGATCGAGCTCGAGCGCCGGCCCGCCCCAGGCGACGATCGGCGTGATGCGAAAGCCCGAGCGCGTCGGCAGGTCGTCGAGCTGGCCCAGGATGTCGCCTTCGTCAAGCTCGAGGCGCAGCTCCTCGCGCAGCTCCCGCAGCGCCGCCTCGCGGATCGTCTCGCCGTCGTCGAGCCGTCCGCCGGGCAGCGCGAACTGGCCGGCGTGGCGGCGGAGGGTCTCCGGGCGCTTGGTCAGTAGCACGGCCGCCTCGGGGCTGTCCTGCATCTGCACGACGACAATCACGACGCCGGCCTGGCGCAGCGACGGATCGGCGATCGTGTTGCGATCATGCTCGGCGAGGTTGGTGACGATGCGCTCGCGCAGCGCCGGATCGAACGGATAGCTCCTCGGCATGCACTCCCCCGTCTCGGGCCCAGGCCTTTCCCCGCGATGGCATAGCGGCGCCGCAGCGGCGTTTGCAACATCCCGGTCCTCGTGCACAGTTCTGCAAGAGCACGCCCGCAAGCCGAGTTCCGCCAAGCATCGCAAGAGGTCCGCCATCATGTCCAGCGAAGCCGAGATCGTTCCTGGCCGCCCGCGCTCGGGCTATTGCCGTGTCGGCGCTTGGGAGATGCATTACTCGGAGTGGGGCCGGCCGGGCGCGCCGCCGGTCATCCTCTGGCATGGCCTTGCGCGCTCGGGTCGCGATTTCGATGTTCTCGCGCACAGCCTGGCGGACCGATTCCATCTGATCGCCCCCGACACCATCGGCCGGGGCCTGTCACAGTGGAGCGCCAACCCCGATGCCGACTACTGCCTTGCCGTCTATGTCGAGACGGCGCGCGGGCTCGCCGATGCGCTGGGCCTGTCCTCGTTCGCCTGGGTCGGCACCTCCATGGGCGGCGCCATCGGCATCCGCGCGGCGGGCGACATCCTCAAGAACCGAATCAGCCGGCTCGTCATCAACGACATCGGGCCGACCTTTCCGCCGGCGCCGTTCGAGCGCATCAAGGCCTACGTCGGCTCACCGCCCGAGTTCGCCACCGTCGCGGAGATGACCGACTACTTCAAGACGATCTACAAGCCGTTCGGCTGGCACAGCGAGGCTCAGTGGCGGCACATGGCCGAGACCTCGCTGCGCCGTCTGCCCAACGGCAGGCTCACCACGCACTACGATCCGGCCATCGTGCGGCAGCTCTTCGCGCATCCGGCCGACTACGAGCAATGGGAGAGCTACGACCGGATCACCGCGCCGACGCTCGTGCTGCGCGGGGTCGAGTCCGACCTGCTTCTTGCCGACACCGCCCGGGCCATGGGCGAACGCGGCCCGAGGGCGCGCATCGTCGAGGTGGGGGGGTGCGGGCACGCGCCGGCGCTCAACGTCGAGAGCCAGATCCGCGTCATCCGCGATTTCCTGTCCGCCTGAGGCGGCAATGGGGCAATGCGGCCATCGACAAACCGCCGCGATCCGGTGCAATTAGTGGTCGCAAGCGATCGTCTTCGGCTGCTCGGAGACGCCCCGCCACCGGTCTCGAGATGGAGGCAAACATGACCGTCATTTCCCGCCGCCAGGCGCTTCTAGCCGCGGCCAGCGCCAGCGTTCTCGGCGCCATCGGCGGCCCCGCCGCCGCTCAGGCCAAGTTCTTCCGCATCGGCACCGGCGGGACCGGCGGCACCTATTACCCGGTCGGCGGCCTCATCGGCAACGCCATCTCCTCGGACAAGATCAACGTGTCCGCCGTTGCGACCAACGGCTCGGTCGCCAACGTCAACGCCATCGTCGGTGGCTCGCTCGAATCGGGCTTCAGCCAGGCCGACGTCGCCACGTGGGCCTATACCGGGACCGGCATCTACGAAGGCAAACCGAAGGTCGAAGAACTGCGCGCCATCGCCAATCTTTATCCGGAGAGCGTGCACGTTGTCGTCAGGAAGGGCCTCAACATCAAGTCCATGGCCGATCTCAAGGGCAAGCGCGTCTCGCTCGACGAGCCGGGGTCGGGCACGCTCGTCAACGCCAAGGCGATCCTCGCCGCCTACGGCATCACCGAGAAGGACATCAAGCCCGAATACCTGAAGCCGCAGCAGGCCTCTGAGAAGCTCAAGGACGGCGCGGTCGATGCCTTCTTCTCGACGACCGGCTATCCGCAGGGCGCCATCGCGGAGCTGGCGGCGACCGCCGGCATCGAACTCGTGCCCATCGACGGGGCGGGCCGCGACAAGATCCTCGCGCAATACAAGTTCTTTGCCCCCGACAAGATTCCGGACGGCGTCTACAAGGACGTCAAGGGAGTCGAGACCATTGCGGTCGGGGCGCAGTGGGTGACAAGCGCCAAGCAGGATGCGGCGCTCGTCTACGAGATCACCAAGGCGCTCTGGTCGGACAAGACGCGGGCGGCGCTCGACGCCGGTCACGCCAAGGGCAAGGTCATCCGCAAGGAGACGGCGCTCGCCGGCCTTGGCATTCCGCTGCACTCCGGCGCCGAAAAGTTCTACAAGGAGGCCGGCCTGCTGAAATAGCGGGGCGGCCCCGCGGACCGTGTCGCCGCATTCCAGCGATGGGTTAAGTCGCACCACCCAGC
>CAYWBX010000062.1:0-9740 GCA_964456015.1 uncultured Hyphomicrobiaceae bacterium
TCACTTTCGCGCGCCCCGGCGCCACTGCAGATGTGGAAGAGGGCGTCACATTCTCACCGCGGTTCGATGCCGCCGGTCTCATCGCGAGTGTCGCGACGGACGCCGAGACGGGCGAGGTGCTGATGCTGGCGTGGATGAACGCCGAGGCGCTGGCGCGCACCATCGAGACCCGGCGCGCCCACTTCTACAGCCGATCGCGGCAGCGCATCTGGATGAAGGGCGAGGAGAGTGGGAATGTCCTGGAAGTGGTGGAGATGCTGACGGACTGCGATCAGGACGCCGTCTGGTTGCGCGTAAAGGTGGCGGGAGCGGGTGTCGCCTGTCACACGCGGCGTCGGAGCTGCTTCTACCGGCGCATCGAGATGCCGCGACAATCGGGCACACCGGTGCTTGGACATACCGGCATGCCGAAACGCTAGACCTCGGCGGTCGCGATCTGGGCAAACGGGAGCCGACGACGGCGCCGCCCTGTCTCCTAACAAGCCTTCAACCGAATGAATTGCATTCGGCCGGCACGCTCTGCGCAAAGTTAAAGTCCCTCGGTTAACCTCCTTGCGACGAGACCCCGGGAGGGCGGCGGCCAGTCTGGCAGCGTACTGGCATACCGCTTGCTCATGGGGGAGCGGGAACCGCATCGGCCGGGAAGGGGACCGGACCATGGGAAGGACCAAGATTGGATTGGCTCTCGGAGCCGGCGCGGCGCGGGGTTGGGCTCACATCGGCGTGCTGCGCGCCCTGAAGCAGGCCGGAATCGTTCCGGACATTGTGGCCGGAACTTCAATCGGCGCGGTGGTGGGAGGATGCTTCGCCGCCGGACGGCTCGATGAGCTCGAGGGCTTTTGCCGCGATCTGACGCGCAGAAAGGTGTTCGGTTATCTCGATGTCAACCTCTCAGGCTCCGGGCTCATTCTGGGGCAGCGGGTGGTCGACCGCCTGGAAGCTCATCTGGCCGGACTTGCGATCGACAAGCTTGCGCCCCGCTTCGTCGCTGTTGCGACCGAAATGGGAACCGGTCAGGAGCATTGGCTCTCGCGCGGCGCGCTCGTCGATGCGATGCGCGCCTCGTATGCCATTCCGGGTATTTTCTCGCCGGTGAACGTGGACGGCCGCTGGCTGTTCGACGGCGCGCTCGTCAATCCGATTCCGGTCTCCGTCTGCCGGGCGCTCGGCGCCCGCTACGTCATCGCCGTCAACCTGAACTCGGACCTGTGCGGCCGTGGCGCGATCCACCCGGATTCCGCCGCGGTCGGCGCGCCGACCGCGGACAGCACCCGGCCCGTCTTCTCGAAGCCGGCAGCGCGGAAGCTCCTGCAGCGGCAGCTCTTCGGTGGAGGCGAAGGCGGTCCGGGCATCTCCACCGTCATGGTGGACGCATTCAACATCGTCCAGGATCGGATCGCCCGCTCACGGCTTGCCGGCGATCCGCCGGACGCCATCATCAATCCTCGCCTCGCCGGCATCGGGCTCTTCGACTTCCACCGCGCCGACGAGCTTATTCTCCGCGGTATCGCCGCGACGCAGCGCGATCTCGAGGAGCTGCGTCGTGAGATCAGCGCCCGGGACCACGCCATGCACGTGAGCCATTTGCACAGCTGACGCCTGCCGGCGGACGCACGGTTTTTCAACCTTTCGCTTTAGGCGGCCGTGATGTAGTCCCGCATGGCCATGGCCTCGAGCTCGACTTCGGCAACCCGATACTTCACGACATCGCCGATCGATACGATGCCCGCCAGTTTTCCGTCTTCGACGACCGGCAGATGCCGGATCCGGCGTTCCGTCATCAACGCCATGATCTCGTCGATGGTGTCCTGCTCGCGGCACGTGATCACATTCGTCGTCATCACGTCGGCAAGGGAACGGTTCAGCGCCTCCGGTCCGTCCGCGCCGATAACGCGAATGAGGTCGCGCTCGGAAATGATGCCCACGATGCGCTTCGCTTCATCGACGACGACGACGGCGCCGATTCGTTTGTCCGAGAGGCGGCGGGCGACATCGAGCAGCGAGACGTTGCGTTCGATCGTCTCGACGGCGCGGCCCTTCTCTTTCAGAATTTGAGACACGTGCATGGTCGGTTCCTCCCTGAGACGGGATCACGGAAGCCGATCATGCCCCACCCGTGCGGCGCGGCATCACGGCCGGCGCCATCACCATGACTGGCCCCCGGCTCCACGGCACTATGGGCCCAATCGTTGGTGCCGGCCGCATCGGACCGGCTTGGCGTCAACTTTTTCGGCTCCGTCGGGGCAAGGCAAGCGAATAATTTTCTGAATCACCTTCATTGCCTGCGGTCAGTGCCACTTCGAGCGGGGCGGCGGCACGACCGTGAGGTCCGGGCGAGCCCGCCGCGGCGGCTCGAAGAGATGGAACGTCAGCAAGCCGAAGAGAAAGCCGCCGAGGTGTGCCTGCCAGGCGATGCCGTCCGCCGCCGTGAGGACGGGCGAAGCGAGACTCGTCAAGAGATTGATCAGCACCAGGGCCACGGCCACGGCTTGGAAGCGCTTGTCGCGCAGCACTTCCGCCACGGACATCAGGGGCACCGAGCGTGGTGCCAGGCGAAATCGATCGAAGCCGCCGTGGTCAAGGGCCGCGAAAAAGAAGCGGAAGGCGCCGCCCATCAGGCCGGATACGCCCCCCGACGCACCGATCATCGGAATGGGATCGCCGATCCGCCAGGCGAGGAACGCGATGGCCCCGGCCGCACCCGAAAGAAGGCCGAACGCAATGAAGCGCGTCGTTCCGATGCGTACCGCCACCGCGCCGCCAAAAACCAAAAGCCACGCGCAGTTCAGGAGCAGGTGCGTCCAGTCGCCGTGCAGCAGCTGGTGCGAGAAAAAAGTCCAGACCATGGCGGCAGAGCCACCGGCCAGGCTTTCCCCCTGGCCCGTGTAGCGCGCCGGGATGAATGCGAACAGTTCGAGGACGTCGTTGGTCAGCCGGTCCGGCAACACGACCCACACCAGAACATGGATGGCGACAAGCGCCGCAATCGCCCCGGTGACGATGCCCGGTGCATTGAAGATCGGCTCCCGGTGCGCAGGCATCCCCCACCCCTAGCGTTTCGCCTTCGATCGCGCCGCTTAGCGCGTGCGCCAGCCACTTTCAATCGGAAAGGGTGCCACCGGCCACGTGGCACGGTTTCTGCTGCTTGGAGGGCAGAGCGCGGCCCACACGCCCATCTCGGTATCCCGGTGTTTCATTTTGGGACCACCAGAGATCAGGCGCTGCTGCAGGCGCGGCATTGGGCGGCAACGCAGGCGCTGGAGCAAAACAGGGTAGAGGATTGTCGATGAACCTTCGCACCAGTCACATCCTGTACGGCTACTGGAACGAAGTGCGCGGCGAGCGGATGGCCCCCTGTCGCTTCGAGATCGAGCCATCATGCATCAGCGAGATTCTCTCGGAAACGTTCATCCTTGAGCGCCTCGACGCCAGAACGTTCCCGTTCCGGCTGGCTGGCACCCGGATCTGCGACAATTTCGGCGTCGAGCTGCGCGGGCGCAACTTTCTCGAGCTCGTTCCCGACGACGATCGACCCGTTCTTGAATCGATGCTTTCCTCGGTGACGGATCAGGGGGCCGTTGCAGTCTGTGAGATCGAGGCTCGGGACGACGGCGGGCGCAGCGTCGCGTTCGAGGTCATCGTTCTGCCTTTGACGCATGAGGGCGCATCGATCCGGCGCTATCTGGGTGCGGTCACGGCGATCGATCCGCCGGTGTGGCTCGGGTATCAAAGACTGTGGCCAAGCGGTCTGCTGCGCCATAATTTAATGTGGCCGGACGGTCGCCCGCACGCCGTGATCGAGCGCAGCAATCGTCAGTCTCCGTTCATCTCCTCGCTCGCCAATGCCCGTGTCGTGCGGCAGAACCGGAGACAGTTCCGGATTCTGGAAGGGGGACGAAAGGATGGGCGGCGCTGCGGGCGGCCGGATTGATCATCGCCCCCTGAGCGCCCCGCAGGCGCATCTTGCACATCGGGGTCAGACCTGAAACTAATGGCGCGATCAGAAGGATCGAAGTCCGGAGACCGCGCCATGGCCGACGCCGTTATCGTTTCGACTGCCCGTACGCCCATCGGACGTGCCTTTCGGGGTGCGTTCAACTACACGCACGGCGCCACGCTCGGTGGTCATGTGGTTGCGGAAGCCGTCAAGCGGGCAAAGGTCGGCCCCGCCGACGTCGAAGACGTGCTCATGGGCTGCGCCATGCCGGAGGGCGTGACTGGCGGCAACATCGGCCGGCAGATCGCCATACGGGCCGGCCTGCCAGTGACCGTTCCCGGCGCGACGGTCAACCGCTTCTGCTCCTCGGGGCTTCAGACCATCGCCATGGCGGCGCAGCGGATCAGGTCCGATGATGCCGCGATCATCGTCGCCGGCGGTCTCGAGAGCATCAGTCTCGTGCAAGGCAACACCACGAACCAGAATGTTCTCGGAAATCATGACGCCTGGATCACGGAGCATATGCCGGCCCTCTACTGGCCGATGATTCAGACGGCCGACAATGTCGCCAAGCGCTACGGCATCTCGCGCGAGGTCCAGGACGAGTACAGCGTCGAGAGCCAGCGCAGGACTGCGGCGGCGCAACAGGCGCGGCGCTTTGATGCCGAGATCGTGCCGCTCCCGGCGGAGAAGCTTGTCTACGACAAGGAAGGCAAGGTCGTCGGCAAGGAGATGTTCACGCTTCTCAAGGACGAGGGAAACCGTCCGGATACGAGTCTGGAAGGCCTCGCCAAGCTGAAACCGGTTGCGGGAGAAGGCAATTTCATCACGGCTGGAAACGCCAGCCAGCTGTCGGACGGGGCCTCGGCGTGCGTGGTCATGTCCGACAAGGAGGCCCAGAAGCGGGGCCTTGCGCCCTTGGGGATCTATCGCGGCTTCGAGGTCGCCGGCTGCCATCCCGACGAGATGGGGATCGGACCGGTGTTCGCCGTGCCCAAGCTTCTCAAGAAGCATGGTCTCAAGGTCGAGGACATCGGCATCTGGGAGCTTAACGAGGCGTTCGCCGTCCAGGTCGTCTATTGCCGCGACAAACTCGGCATTCCGGCTGACCGTCTCAACGTCGACGGCGGCGCCATCTCGATCGGCCATCCTTACGGCATGAGTGGCGCGCGGCTCACGGGCCATGCCCTCATCGAGGGCAAGCGCCGGGGCGTGAAGTGGGCGGTCGTTACGATGTGCATCGGCGGCGGTCAGGGAGCAGCCGGGCTGTTCGAGATCGTGTGACGAGGACGCCCGGGTCCCGCGTTGTGCGGTTCGCCACGAATTTGGGCGCGGAGATCGAGGCATGCGCATCACCGGAATTGACGCGATTGCCGTCGACATTCCGCTCAACCGCAACTTTGGCGGCAGCACCTACTCTGTACTCAAGCGCTCGACAATTGTGACGAAACTCCAGACCGACGGCGGTCTCGCGAGCGAAGTCTACAATGGCGACAATCGCGAGCAGGGTCCGGAGATCGCGCGCATCATCCGCGAGGAACTGCTGCCAATCGTCAAAGGCGCCAGCGTCTTCGAAACCGAGCGGCTCTGGGAGCGCATGTTCGCGCTGACCATTGCTGCGCGAGACCGCAAGACGCTGCTCGAGGCGATCGCCTGCGTCGACTGTGCCATCTGGGACGTCATCGGCAAGGCGACGCGAACCAGCGTGCGACACCTTCTCGGCGGTTATCGGGAGCGGGTGCAGATCATTTCGATCGGTGGCTACTATCGCGAGGGAAAGACCCTTGCCGATATCGGCCGCGAGATGGAGATGTACCGCGATGCCGGCATGGCGGGCTGCAAATTCAAGGTTGGCGGTCTTGCACCCGAAGAAGATGCACGCCGGGTCGAAGCGGCCCGCAAGGCGGCCGGGCCCGACTTCATCCTGGCGGTCGACGCCAATCGGGGTTGGTCAGTCGCGGAGGCGCTTCGCTTCAGCAGGCTTGTGGAAACGTACGACATCCGCTGGTTCGAGGAACCCTGTCATTGGCACGATGACGCCGCGATGATGGCGCGGCTGCGCGGCGCTTCGACCATCCCCATCACGGCCGGCCAGTCCGAGACGACGCTTGCTGGTGTGCGGCGCCTGCTCGAGGCCCGTGCGGTCGATCTCGTCAATTATGACGCCTCGGAATGCGGAGGCGTCACAGAGTGGCGTCGAGCCGCGGCGCTCTGTCATGCCTTTGGCGTTCAGATGGCGCATCATGAAGAATCGCAGATTGCGCAGCATCTGATTTCAGCGGTTCCGCATGGAAGCTACATCGAGTGTTTCGCGGATCCCGAGCGCGATCCCGTGTGGCAGACCATGTGGCTGAACCGGCCGAAGCCCAAGGATGGATGGGTCGAGGTGGCGACGGGGCATGGGTTCGGATTGGCGCTGGATTGGGACATGATCCAACGCTATAGGGTGGGTTAGACATTCCCTCTGGCCGATCGGCAAACGGGGGTCGCGGGTCGGTGCCATGAGGGACGGCTGTGGTGCCGCCGCAACTCGCGCCGGCCGAAACGGTCTCGCCAGGAACCGGCAGGAGTCTCGATGACCCGATCGATCACGACGCCCGGCTATCTGCATCGGGGTCTTGAGGATCTTTTCGCGATGGCCCGGGCAACGCCGATCGATCCGGATTGTGAGAGCTTCATCTTCGTCCGGCACGGCGAGACCGACGGCAATCACAAGAAGATATTCCAGCCCGCCGATATTCCTCTGAATGCCCGTGGCTTGGCGCAGGCTGAGGCTGCAGCGGAGGCGCTCAAGGCGGCCCGGCTCGAGCGTGTCGTAGCCAGCACCATGAAGCGGGCATGGACAACCGCTGAAATCATCGCCCGGCCGCACGGCTTGCGTCCGATCGAGGAGCCCGGTTTGCGCGAGCGGTGGTTCGGCGATCTTGTCGGCACGCCGTCACACGATCACGACTGGCGTGACGATCCGCCGAATGGCGAGACCCTCAGGCAGTTCGTCATTCGCACTCAGGCCGGACTGGTGAGAAGTCTCGACGCGGCCAGCAGGAACATGACGGCTCTCGTCGCACACGGTGGCGTGCTTTACGTACTGGCGCCGAGCCTGGGCCTCGAGCTCGAGACGGGAATGCTTGCCAACGCTACACCGATGAGGTTCGATCGCGCGGGAAGCGGTTGGCGGGTGACCTTGCTCGCTGATACGGGTGGTCGCGGCGACAACGTATCGTGATGCCGGCTTGACCGCCTGCCGCGTCCAGCCCGCAATGCAGGGGCACAGCTGATGGACATCAACGGGCAGTACCGGATCGCCGCGCCGCGAGATGTCGTTTGGGCCGCGCTCAACGATCCTGAGGTCCTCAAGCGATGCATTCCCGGCTGCAAGGAGCTTGAGCAGCGCTCGCCGACGGACCTCGCCGCCAAGGTGGCCCTCAAGATCGGACCGATTTCCGCGACCTTCTCCGGGACGGTCACGCTTGAGAATCTCAATCCGCCGACCGGCTATACGATCGTGGGGCAAGGGCAGGGAGGGGCGGCGGGATTTGCCAAGGGGCGCGCCGACGTGACGCTCGCCGAGATCGGTGAGGAGACCGAGCTTACCTACGTCGCCAAGGCGGAAGTGGGGGGCAAGCTCGCGACGCTCGGCGGCCGCCTCATTCAGGCGACATCCAAAAAGCTCGCTGACGAATTCTTCGGAAAGTTCGTCGCCGAGCTCAATGGCGAGGCGTCGGCGGCGCCGGCTCCGGAAAAAAAGAGCCGCTGGGCGAGATGGCTCCGGCGGTAGAGGGAGGCGGGGCCGCAGCCAAAGCCTGACGCTGCAGGCGCTGGCGTAATCTCACTTCCTGCTCACACTTCATTAACCGACGAGCGTGCGCACGCGCGCAGCGGCCCCGCTATGATTTTCGCAAGGCCTTGCTGGTAAATGCTCGCCCATGGGGCCGCACCGGGTCCCGGATCGTGGCGACGGCGATGACGACAGGCGTGCGAACCGCGTGGGTCTTGCTCCCCAAAGTGGGGGGGCTTCGCGTTGTCGATGCATGCCCCGCTCAAGCCGCCGGGCCGGCGGCGTCTGAGCGCATCGAGGCCCTCGACGGACTGCGGGGCGTGCTCGCGATGATGGTGGTCATCGCACACTACTTCGGTGAGGTGCCGAACGGAGTCTCGGCCGTATTGTTCGGGTGGATCGCAGTCAAAGTCTTCTTCGTCCTCAGCGGGTTCCTGATGGCGCGCATCATTCTCGCGCATGTCGGAACGCCAGGGTTCTTTCAGACGTTCTACATGCGTCGGTTGACCCGAACGCTGCCCGTCTACCTGTTCTCGGTGGCCGTCGTTTTTCTGGCCGCGTCAGTCTTTCATTCCGAAGCCTGGATGCAGGCAGAGCGGAACCTGCCGCTCTGGTCCTACGTGACACTCACGCAACCCTTTGTGATGATTGCGCGCGGCGACTACGGCAGCGAATGGCTCACCCCGACCTGGACGCTCACCGTCGAGGAGCAGTTCTATCTCATTGCGCCAGTTCTGTGCCTTTTGGTGCCGCGCAGGCATCTCCTGTTGGCACTGGGCGCGCTTGTCGGCGCATCCGTGCTCTTCCGCGCGGCCCTGGTTGGTGGCGATGAAGCCTCCTTCATGGCCGCCAACATTACGCTGCCGGGCGCCGCCCATTCCATGTTTCTTGGGATGATTGCGGCCATGGTGGCCGACAGCAGAGGCATGGCGTGGAAAGGCAGCGATCAGGCGCTGCGCGCGCTACCTGTGATCCTGCTGGCTTTCGTCTTTCTGTTGCGCGCGGCGGGGGGCAAGGATGCGACGTGGTTCCACGTTGCGGGGATGCCGCTCATTTCCCTGGCGGCCGCCATCTATCTCCTGTCGATCGTCCGCGGTGCGCCGGAGGCTGACCGGTTGACCTCGCCCGCTTTAAAATTTCTCGGCCGGATCTCCTATGGGACGTATCTTCTGCACATGCCGGTTCTGGGGCTGATGCACGGAACCCTTCTCGCCGGAAAGCCGGACATCGCAACAGTTGCGCAGGTCGTCGTAACGCTCGCTGCAATTCCCGCGACGATCGGCGCCGCCTGGATTGTTCACCGCACGATTGAACAGCCGATGATCGAGTGGGGGCGCAAATGGTCGTTCGCTTCCAAGCGCGCGTCTGCGTAGCGAGCGAGCGCGCAAAAGCCGGCTCGCAGCCGCGCCTGCGCACAATCAGCTTCGCTTCTTCCCCACGACGCGGCTGAGCGAGCCGGGGATGAACTCCTTGACCGCGACGTCGCGGAATCCGGCAGCGTCGAAGTAGCCGATGACATCGGCCTCGGAATGCGCAAGGCCTTGTGAGTCCACAATCGCCTGGCCGAGGCCCCAGTAGGCCGGACCCCATGGTCCCGTTCGCTCATTGTTGGTCGTTTCACCGATGAGATGCATCTCGCCGCCGGGAAGCAGGGCGTCGTGCGCCTTGCGGATCACCGCGGCGATCATCTCACGGCTGTACATGGGGAGATTCGAGGCCATGATGGCCACGTCGCAATCGGTCGGGAACGGGTCGCGCGTGAAGTCGCATGGCTCGGCCACGATGCGGTCCGCGACCCCGTTCTCGGCCAGGAACTCGCGCGCAACCTCGCAGACGACCGGCAGGTCGAGGACGACGCCGCGGATCGTCGAGTGCGCCTTGGCCGCCTGAATGCAGTAAGCGCCGGAACCGCCGCCGATGTCCATGATCTTGCGGCGGCCCGCGAGGTTGACTTGCCGGACGAAGCGGCGGCCCGCCCCCATGCCGATCGAGTAGGTCGCCTTGTGGTAGCGGCGCGCATCCTCG
>CAYWBX010000063.1:0-9738 GCA_964456015.1 uncultured Hyphomicrobiaceae bacterium
TGCTGCGCTGCAGGCGAACGATGACTTCCTCTCCGGCAAGATCGTCGCTGTCAGGGAGCGGAAGCGGTACGAGCGAGAATTGACGCCTGAGGAGATGGTCCGCGCGCAGCTCAATACCAACTTTCGCATTATGGAGCAGATCAGGGCCCGGGTCGACGCCATCGTCAAGGACCCGAAGACCGCCGCCGCCTTGAAGCCGTATTACCCCTATGGCTGCAAGCGGCCGACCTTTCACGACGAGTACCTTCCGACGTTCAACCTCCCGCACGTGCATCTCGTGGATACCGCGCCGGGAGGCGTCAGGAAGATCAATGAACGAGGGGTCGTTCACGACGGTGTCGAGTATCCACTCGACGTTCTCATCTATGCGACCGGCTTCGAGTGGATGGGGACAGGGTCATTCAACATGATCCGCGGCCGTGACGGCCGCACGCTCCGGCAGAAATGGGACGAGGAGGGGACCCGCACGTTCCTCGGAATGCACTCGCGCGGCTTCCCGAACCTCTTGATCATGAACGGACCGCAGGGCGGCGGCGGTCAGTTCAATTTCACGCGCGTCTCGGAGATGCACGCGAGCTACGTAGTCTGGGTTCTGGAGACGATGAAGAAGCGCGGCGCCTCCACCATAGATGTCACGCGCGAAGCCGAAGACGAGTATGCCGAGCACTGCGCCGAGATGGATCTGTTGTCGGCGCCGTTGCGTGACTGTCTTTCCTATTACAACGGCGAGGGCAAGGCGAAGCCGGGCAGCCTCGCCTACTATGGCGGCGGCGAGCGTTGGCATCAGCGTCGCATGGCGGCACAGGAGAGTATGGCGCCGTATGTTTTCGATGGCGCATTGCCCAAATCGCAAGCCCCAACGGACAGCTTGCCGGGATCGCTGCCTGGGTAGAGGCAAGGCGAAGCATCCGGCCGATAGTCAAGCCACCTATCGGACGCAGCGGGGAGCCCGCGGCCGGCCACGTGTTCCTTAACGCGGAATGGCCCGGCGCTCGCGGATCGCCGAGGAGGATGTATCGAGCCGGAAGCGGTGCTCGGGAATTTCCGCGAAGAGATCGGAATAGCGTCGCGGTATCGCAATGTCGGCCAGCGTGCGCACGCGGCCTGCCGCGTCGACGCGCACCGCCACCAGAAAGCTTGCTCCGGTTCGGCCGATTGCCTCGAGCGCAGCGTGCATCCTCTCAAAGTCGCCGCCGTAGTATCGCGGTGCGATCAGCCGCTCCGCCGTGTCTGCTCCGATCGCGAATGTAGAGCCGGGGAAAAGACGCGACTTCTCGAGAAACGTCGGGGCCCGCGTCAGCTCGACCGGCGATGACCAGGCGAACTGCGCGATACGGCGCCGCACCGTTATCTCGTCGAGCGGCGGTTTGTCGACATTCGTGACCGAGAGCTCGAAAGCAAAGGGTTGCTGTCTGATCTCTTGCGCGATCCGGGCGAGAAGGATGTGTCCGTCGTGGACAGGATTGAACGAGCCCGGCAGCAGCACGCGGCGCCGGGGCGGTGACAGCGCGACTTGTCCGTCGGGCTCCACCGTGACACGGTCAATCCCACCGGCGAGCAACTGGTCGATGGCATCGGCCGGCGCGACGAACGCTTCGGTGAATTGCTCGTCCACATCGAGCAACTCCCCCGGCGATGGCGCGGCAAGTCCGCAACCGCGCGCGAGCCAGAGCAGGATGCTGCGCGCCACCACGTCCTCTTCCGTTGCTCGGTCGCGACGGCCCTTGGCCATGCGGCCGGTGCAGTGCGCGACGCCGTCGGCGCTGACGTAAGCGACGTGAAAGCGATGCTCGCCCCTGCGCGGCCGGTCGCTCACCAGCGCCGCAGTCGCCCCGAGGCCGATCAGCTCGGCATCTGCCGGCACGAGCTTCGCTGCTCGGGCCCGGACAGCCCGGGCCATCGCAATCGCGGTCTCGGCGCTGCATGCCTGCGCTGGGGCAAAGCCGAGGAACGCTTCCAGCGCGCGCGCGTCGTAAGGAACCTGCGCCTCGACCAGGAGCCGGGAGCCCCCGGGCACCCGCAAGAGTTCGCCGACCGCGCCGCTGCCGCCGCCGGTGATGGCGAGCGCCGCCCTGCGCCCGGACCCGTGCAGGGCCGAGATCAGGGGAGTCCATTGGAGATCCGACAGGGTCATGGCGGTCGATTGGTCAGGAGCACGAGCGTTTGCAATGTGAGAGGCGACAGGCCGCGGGTGAGCCTAGCGAAGCCGCAAGCGCATGCAAGGGCGCCGCGGACCGTGACGGCCTATTCTGCAATCAACCGCTTGTCGGTCCCGCAGCGCGCGTTTTGCATCTTGCGACCTCTTTGACGGCGCGTAGTGGTCCGAAGGCGCATGGCGAGCCGCCTGTGCGACCGGCAGCCGGCTCCCTACGAGCAGCGACCACTCATCTCTCAATGGTTTGGCTCGCAACAACATTTGGGTCGCAACAACAAGTGTCTGCATTGCGCGCCCCCAATTGGCGCGTCAAGATCATCGCGAACGACATCCGCGCGCGCCTGAGGAGGATCGACGACCGATGCACTCATTCGATGGACACAATGACGTCCTCTTGCGCCTGTGGCGTCAAGGCGGCGACGGGGCGACGGCGTTCCTCGAAGGCGAGACACGCGGTCAGCTCGACCTGCCGCGCGCCGCGAAGGGCGGCATGGTCGGGGGGCTCTATGCGATCTTCGTGCCGTCGAGTGGCGCTCAGGCTGCGGCCGAGCCGGTCGATGCGGTGCCCTACGAGGTGCCTCTGCCGCCGCCGCCCGCCGTCGCGGAGGCGCAGCGTGCGACGCTTGAAATGGCGTCGCTTCTCTTGCGCATTGCCGAACGCTCGAACGGGCGGGTCCGTGTTGCCCGCTCGGTCGCCGACATTCGCGCCGCCAAGGCAGCCGGCGCGCACGCCGCAGTTCTCCACATTGAGGGCTGCGAGGCGCTGGACCCGGAGCTCAGACTGCTTGATGTGCTCTACGCGGCAGGACTGCGCTCGCTCGGGCCGGTTTGGAGCCGCTCGAACATTTTCGGCCACGGCGTTCCTTTCAAGTTCCCGTCCTCGCCGGACACCGGCGACGGCCTGACGGAGGCCGGCAAGGCGCTCATTCGGCGGTGCAACGAGCTGCGCGTCATGATCGACCTCTCTCACCTCAATGAAAAGGGCTTCTGGGACGTTGCGAAGCTGTCCGATGCGCCTCTGGTTGCCAGTCATTCGAATGCGCACGCGCTCTGCGCCGTCTCGCGCAACTTGACCGACGCCCAGCTGAGCGCGATCCGCGACAGCGGCGGCCTCGTCGGTGTCAATTATGCCGTGAGCTTCCTGCGCAGCGACGGTCGGCGGGACGGGGCTACCCCGCTCGACACCATCGTCGACCATATCGCCTACCTGGTCGACAGACTGGGCGAGGATGGCGTCGGTCTCGGATCGGATTTCGACGGAGCGAAAATTCCCGATGCGCTCGGCACAGTCGAGGGGCTTCCGGCGCTCGTTTCCGCCATGCGCAAGCGTCAGTTTGGCGAGGCGCTCATCGAGAAGATCTGCTTCGAGAACTGGATGGGTGTCCTCGAGCGCACGTGGGGAGCCTGACACGGTTGGGCGCACGGCGGCTGAAGGCCGCATCGCGCCAGGGGAGGGCACGACATGACCGACATTCTCGCCATCGATCAGGGCACAACCTCGAGCAGGGCAATCGTCTTTGCGCGTGATCTTTCACTACGGGGCCTTGGTCAGATTGAGCTGCCGCAGCATTTCCCGGCCTCGGGGTGGGTCGAGCATGATCCCGAGGATATCTGGCGCACGACGATTGAGAGCGCGCGGCTCGCCCTCGCCAGGGCCGGCGCGCAGGCGGCCCGCATCGCCGCGCTCGGCGTGACGAACCAGCGCGAGACCTGCCTCGTGTGGGACCGGCGGGACGGCCGCATCCTCAACCGCGCCATCGTGTGGCAAGATCGCCGCACTGCCGAGGCGTGCCAGCGCCTCAAGGCGGACGGTGTCGAACCGATGGTGACGGCCCGGACCGGCCTCCTCCTCGATCCCTACTTCTCGGCCACCAAGCTGGCTTGGCTGCTCGACCACGTTGATGGCGCGCGTGCGCTCGCCGATGCCGGGCACCTCGCCTTCGGCACGGTCGACACGTTCCTCATCTGGCGCCTGACCGGCGGGCGAGTGCACGCGACGGATGCGACCAATGCGTCGCGGACCATGCTGTTCGACATCGCCAGGGGCACCTGGGACAGCGAGCTCTTGCGGCTTTTTCGCCTGCCGGGCTCGATCCTGCCCGAAGTGCGTAACTCAGCCGACGACTATGGCACGACGGATCCGGCCCATTTCGGTGCGGCGATCCCGATCCGCGGCGTCGCTGGCGACCAGCAGGCCGCCACGATCGGGCAGGCCTGCTTTGCTCCAGGCATGATGAAATCCACCTACGGCACGGGATGCTTCGCGCTCCTCAACACCGGGGAAACCGCGGTCCCATCGCGTAACCGCCTGCTCACCACCATTGCCTACCAACTTCAGGGACGTCGCACCTATGCGCTCGAAGGATCGATTTTCATTGCCGGCGCCGCAGTCCAATGGCTGCGCGATGGGCTCAAGCTGATCGACAGCGCACCGCGTGCGACGGAGCTTGCCGATGCCGCCGGGCCTGATCGGGGTGTCACCATGGTTCCCGCCTTCGTCGGATTGGGAGCACCGTACTGGAACGCCGAGGCGCGCGGCGCCTTGTTCGGCCTGACGCGCGCCACCGGTCCGGCGGATCTCGCGCGCGCCGCGCTCGAGGCGGTCGCGCATCAGACTGCAGACCTCATCGAGGCCATGCGCCGCGACTGGCAGGACACCGCGAGGACGGTGCTGCGCGTCGATGGCGGCATGGTCGCAAGCGACTGGACCATGCAATTCCTGGCCGATGTCCTCGAGGCACCGGTGGACCGCCCGGCGGTGCTCGAAACGACGGCGTTGGGTGCAGCCTGGCTGGCCGGAATGCAGGCGGGGGTGTGGCCGGGGATGGCGGACTATGCCAGCCTGTGGCGATTGGACCGCAGGTTTGTTCCTGCCATGGGGCAGGAGGAGAGGGCGCGTCGCCGCGCCCGCTGGCGGCGTGCGGTGGCGGCGACGATCGCCTTTGCCGAAGGCTGATCAGGCTGCCCCGCTCGCCTTTTCTATGGAACCGGCCACATCTACCCGGTTTGCCCGTCGCCGCGGTCCGCCGGCGTCGCGCTTTCTCGCTCAATCGTCCCGCCGCCAGGCCACCCGCACGAAATGGCCGGCCTCGTCGTAGTGCGTCTCAAGTTCGCCTTTATAGGCCCTGCTGATCGCATGGCCGATGCGCCGCGGCAGATGGATGTCGGTCGTGGTGATCACGACGCGTCCTTTCTCGTCCGTGACGCTCATCACGCGCCCCATCGGATGCTCATAGCGCTCGAGCGCCTCGACGTTGTGCACGAGGCGCAGGATTTCCTGCTTGTGTGCCTTGAGAAAACCACCAGAAAGGGTCATCTCGCCGGCGGGATACTTGTCGTTGATCCGCCGGCAGGCGGGACAAAGCTCCCAGTGCGCCCCCTCGAGCGGCTCCGTTGTCCATTGCCAGCGCCCGCCCTTGAGCACCGCCATGCACTGCTTGCAGACCGCTGGCTCGCTCAATTTCTTGCGCGGCTTGTAGGGATCATGCCTGTGCTCGGCGATCAAATGCGATTTCAGCATATCGCGCCGGGGCTGCTTGCGTTGCGTGTCCCTAGTTTTCATGATCCCTCATCTGACCATCGCCGGGCCGCGACCCGGTCACTCTCGCAGTCCGCCCGATGACCTCTGGCTGCGGAAGACAGGCCGGATCACCGATGGCACACCTAAAGTTCAATCAGTGCACGACTCGCCCAGAACCGAAAGCCCCTCTTCAAGGTACTCGCTCACGAGTGGCATTCCGATGAGGTAGTGGGCCGTGTGATGGCGCGTCGGCCGCCACGCGCGCGCCGCTTCGGCGCGCAAGTTCGGCCAGTCATCTGCCGTGCTGTCGTCGCGGCCGAGCCACGCCAGGGCGACCAGATCGATCTGCTCGTCCTGATCGAGCGCCGAGATCATTGCCGTGAGTTCCTGCAGGATGGGATCGTCCCGGTGGTGCTCAAGCACCGAGATCATGTTGTCGTCGGAGGCGTTGGAGCTTGAGTCTGGATCGGTCTCAACGTCCTTGACCTCGAACTCACGCAATTTTTCGATCAGGGAACAGACGGCTTCGCGCGAGATCGTCAATACGTCGTTCTCGCCCGACTCCTGATCAGACGGAGGTGGTTGCTTCTTCATGTGATGTCGTCCTGTCAAGATGCCGTCCGCGGGAGCCAAATACTCGAAACGCGACCGTCGCCATATTGATTGCCATCAATCGCCCGACGGGTTCGCATCATGGCATGTTGCCGACGAAAGCTCTTCCGGTCCAGATTGTTGTGCTGAGAGTTCCTCACGGCGCCCATTGCTCCCATCACGATTTCATCTCGGGCCAAAGGTCGCGCAGCGTCTTCGGTAGCCGCCCACGGACATCAGCGACTTCGCCCGCGGAAATCCGGACGTTCAACAGCCTGAAGACGCTGCACACCGCCTCTTCCGGGTCTGACAGTGGCTCGCCCTTGAACCCGTCCGCGATCCGCGCCAGGAATGCATCCTTACCGCGGTCTTGGACCGGTGTGCGCGAAGGTTGCCACCCCTCGTAGTAGATGCCGCGGATCAGCGTCGGCAGCTGCGCTCCGAGCTGCGAGGCCTCGTTGACGTCGAGCCAGTCGCGGATGGCATGCAGGGACACGCGCAGGAGCCGCCAGGCCCGCTGGCGGTCCTCCCAGTCAAGTAGGCGAGCGAGCTCCACGACCCATTCGCGCGTGACTTGCGCTGCATGATTGATGCTGTGCTCGTAATTGGTGGTCATCGGTCTCGGTCCAGGAACAAGCTTTGCAAATGCCGTGCGGTCAGTGGCGCGCCGCGGTGACGCCGCCGCTCCGCACGCTCTGCTCCGATCGGGTGCCTTGCGCGCCATAGCCGGCGCGGGCCTGTGCCGTTCCGAGCTCAGCGAGCGTTTCGAATTCGTCCCGATAGTCGGCCGCGAGCTTCTGCCAGAAATCCGTACAGTGCTTCCAGTATTCCTCGGGGCACCGGCTTGTCGCAAGACGCAGCGGAAGCTCGAAATCTTCCTGCAGGCGACGGGAGACGAACCTGCTCCACTCGAGACTGGCTGCGGTCATCGCCGAGTACTGCGCGCTCCATGCTTGCATGGCGTCGGCGACCGGGTGCCACATCTCCGCGGCCGATTGCGGCCAGCCTGCGGGTTCCTCCTTCGTGACGGAGTGGTCCCCGTGCTTGCGAGGGCTGTGTGACATGACGCGATCCTCTTTTGAAAGATATAAGATTAAAAATTATGAGATGAGAGCCTTTGCCGAGCGACAATGACCCACGTCAATCCGCGAGGCGCGGTTGGCGTCCTCACCGCATTAGAACGTAGCTGCCGGGCGCATCACCAAGCGCGGACGTGGCCGGATCGTCGTGAAATGGCGCCGGCGCGCGCGCGCCTGAACGATCGGCGAGCCAGCGTTGCCATGCCGGCCACCACGAGCCGTCCACTTTTGGCGTCTCTCTGCACCAGCGGTCGGGATCGATATATTTTTCGCCTTCGCGCCGGGTCGCCATGCGGAACCAGCGGCCTGCCCGCCCAGGCTCAGCGATGATGCCGGTGTTATGGCCGCCGCTGGTCAGGATGAACGTGACTTCCGTGTCGAGGTAGAGGTTGAACTTGTAGACCGACCGCCAGGGCGCGATGTGATCGGTTTCCGTCCCGACGGCGAGCACGGGAACGCGGATGTCGGTAAGTGAGACCGCGCGGCCGTCGACGTCGAAACGCCCTTCGGCGAAGTCATTGTTGAGGAAGAAGCGGCGCAGATACTCCGCGTGCATTCGGTAAGGCATGCGCGTCGCATCGGCGTTCCAGGCGAGGAGATCGAAGGCCGGCCGTCGTTCGCCCATCAGGTAATCCTGGACCACGCGCGACCAGATGAGGTCATTGCTGCGCAGCATCTGGAACGCGCCTGCCATCTGGTGGGTGTCGAGGTATCCCTGCTCCCACATCATGTCCTCGAGGAAAGCCAGCTGGCTTTCGTCGATAAAGAGCGTGAGCTCCCCGGCCTCTCGAAAATCGACCTGGCCGGCGAGGAACGAGAGGCTCCGCAGGCGATCGTCGCCATCGCGAGCCATCGCAGCGGCGGCGACGGCAAGCAGCGTCCCGCCGAGGCAGTAACCGACACCATGAACGCGGCCTCCGCCGGTCAGCCGCGTGACGGCATCGAGCGCGGCCAGGACGCCGAGCCGTCGATAGTCGTCGAACGACAGCCAACGGTCCTCGGCGTCGGGATTGCGCCAGGAGATCATGAAGACGGTGAACCCCTGCTCGACAAGGTGCTTGACCAGCGAGTTCTCGGGGCGCAGATCGAGAACATAATACTTCATGATCCAGGCGGGCACGATGAGAATGGGTTCGGGATGGACCTCGGCTGTCGTCGGCGTGTATCGGATGAGTTCGATCAGGTGGTTGCGGTAGACGACCTTCCCCGGTGTCACGGCGAGCGTCCGGCCGACCACGAACTGGTCAAGTCCCGCCGGTGGCCTGCCGTTCGCCAGCCGCTCCCAGTCCGACAGGAAGTTCATCGCGCCGCGGATCAGGTTCTGGCCGCCTTCGGCCCATGTGCGTTTGAGTGCCACCGGGTTCGTCAGCAGCCAGTTGGCCGGTGAGACCATATCGAGCCGCTGGCGCGTGACGAAGTCGAGCATCGCCTCGTGGTGCCGGCTCACCCCGCGCACGCCGGTCATCGCATTATGCCACCATTGCTGTTGCAGGAGGAATGCCTGATGCATGACGTTGAACGGCCACTGCTGCCACTCCGGCGCGATGAATCGCTTGTCGTTGGCGAGCGGAATGATGCACGGCTCGGCATCGCGGCCTCCGCTCGCGAGACAGCGGGCAATATGCATCCCAAGCCGCATCGACTTGCGGGCGGCTTTGTGCGCCAGTTGAATCTGCTTTCCCGGCTACACGGCGAAGTGCAGCGCCCAATCCGCATAGGCCTGCGCGAGCGCCATGGGGGACAGTCCGAGCGTGAAGCGCGACATCCAATAGCGAAGCGATCGGTCGAGCACCTCGGCAAGCTGAACCGACGGATCGCGCTCGGCGTCTTCCTCGCCATCGAGGCGCGAAGTGCGGTCCCAGGCGGTCTCGGGCCGCCTCGCAGCGTCTGAGCGACCGTGTCCATCGAATGGCGGTCGGTCGGGGAATGTCGCAGGCGCTTTGTTTGCCGGGACCTCGCTGCGCTCAACCGAGACTCTGGTTCTGGGGGGCATGGTCAAACTCTCGAGAGGTGACTCCGTCGCAGGCGCTATGGATCGCAGATGCGGGAATGCCGTTGACAAGTGTCAAGGGCACCGGCGCCCGACCAATGACATGTTTTTTCTACTGCAGAACTGCGCGGAGGCCTCGATGACGGACAAGCCAGCGGCCAGACAAATTGGTGCAGTCCTCGAAGGCGCTCACGTCGTGCCTCGCCGCGGATGGCACCCCAGCGGCTACAAGGTGAGCATTGTCTCCTCACTGCTGATGGCGATCAGCATCGGCGTGTTCTTTATCGGCTTGCCGGGCTGGTCGCCGCCTGAGGCCTGGGGCCAGACGGCCGATTTCGTTGTTCCCTGGGTTCTTCTTACTTATGTCTGGGTGCAGATGGGCAGTCTCATCGTGGTGGGCGCA
>CAYWBX010000064.1:0-3046 GCA_964456015.1 uncultured Hyphomicrobiaceae bacterium
ATGATGACATCGTCGGCGCGCCCCGCGTGATAGAACCATCCAGCCTCGTCGATCCTGCCGAGATCCTTGGTCGCCACCCAGGCGCCGCGGCGGAACACCTTGATCTCCCCGACGACGCCGGGCGGACAGGGACTGCCGGCGCCATCCTGCACCTCGACGCGCATCCCCGGCATCGGCAGGCCGAGCGCGCCATCCGGCGCGGCGATGTCCTCGGCGCCCGGATAGCTGCCAAGCACGACCCCGATCTCGGTCGTGCCATAGAAGCTTTTTGGCGCCTGGCCGAAGGTGGCGATCGCGAAGGCGCGGGTCTCGCTGTCGAGCGGCTCGCCGGTAAACGTCAGCTTCTTGATGCAGAATTTGTACTGCGAGGCGACACCAGAGTTTTTCATGAGCCGGTAGTGCGTCGCCGCGGCCGAAAGATTGGTCGTGCGATAGTCCTGCAGCGCCTGCAGGAGCCGCCGAGCGTCGAACCGGCCGGAATAGGTCCCGACCGTGAGCCCCAAGGCGAGCGGGGCGAGCGTGCCGTGCCACATGCCATGTCCCCAGGCGGGTGAGGATGGGCAGAAGAACTCCTCGCCGGGACGGATGCCCGTGCCATAAAGCGCCGCCATCATTACAACGACGAGAGCGCGGTGCGTGTGCCGGATGGCGTCCGGCAGTTCCCGGGTCGTGCCCGAGGTGTATTGGAAGATCGCCAGATCGTCGGCTTTGCTCTGCCAGGCGAAGTCCTTGGGAAGAGGGTCGAGCGTACTCATCAAGGCGTCATCTGCGATCAGCACGTCGAGTCCGGATAACCCTGCCGCGATCGGCGCCTTCTCGGCATTGGTGAGTAGGATCTTCGGCGTGCAGTCCGCGATGCGAAGCCGCAGACCGTCCGGACCGAACAGCGTGAACAGCGGCACAGCGATGGCGCCGGCCTTGATGGCCCCAAACAGGCTCACATAGAACGCGGGCGTCGGCTCGAGCATGATCGCGACGCGGTCGCCAGGGGCGAGGCCCCGCTGGCGCAAGAGATGCGCCATTTGCGCCGATCGCGCCCCGAGTTCCGCAAAGGTGATGTTTTCGTCGCGGCCATCGGCATAGGCGATGCGGACGGCGATGCGATCCGGCGTCGTGGCATGTCGGTCGACGCACTCGTGCGCAATGTTGAACCGCTCGCGATTGCCGTCGAAGAGCTCCCAGAGCTTTGCGCTGGAAAAGCAGCGCTGCGCATCTGCATGACTGGAAAGTTCGGTGAGTTTCATGGGGCCCGGTTCCGGCCGGCAGCGTGATCCTTCATTGCGGTCATACAACCGGAAGCGCACAGGAACAAGCTTTGATTATTGCTAGAAACGAATGTCCATTGTATCAAGACAATATGACCTCAATGTCACCCAAGCGCCGATTGGGCTCCGACCAGGTGCCCGCGCCGGCCCGGTTTGCCTCACGCCCCGTCATCCGGGCGGTTCCGGCGGTGGCGCGCGCTATCGCCATTCTCCGGCTTCTGGCCCGCAGCTCCGACGCCCTCGGCGTCAATGCCATTGCGCGTGAGCTCGACCTTGTACCGAGCACTGCGTTACACATCCTTAGGGCGCTCGTGAGCGAGGGGCTGGTCACCAGCGATCCGGTGACGAAGCGCTATCGGCTCGACTCCGGAGTTCTCACACTGGCGCGCAGCGCCTTGCGCCAGGACGCCTTCGCACAGCTTGTCCAGCCCGAGATCGATGCCCTCGCGGACCACTTCGCGGCGACCGCGGTCGGTGTGCGGATGGTCGGATTGAAGCACATGATCGTTGTCGGGATCTCGCGTCCCGACACGGCCATCCGACTTCATGTCGACGTCGGCAGCCGCTTTCCCGCGCTTATCAGCGCCACGGGTCGCTGCCTTGCAGCCTTCGGGAATTACCCCGAGCGGGATATCGAGAAAGCCTTTCGCGCGCTGCGCTGGGAATCGGCGCCGAGCTACAAGGTATGGCGGGCCGAAGTGGAGGAGACGCGGCAGACGGGTTTCGGCGTAGATCGCGGCAACTACATTCGCGGCGTCACGATTGTGGCTGCGCCCGTCTTCGGCCGAGACCGCGCAATGACGCACGCGCTCGTCGCCATCGCGCTCACGGATCAGCTCTCTGCGACCGGTGTCGAGGTGATGGGCAAGGAACTGGTCAAGTCGGCAGGGCGGGTGTCGGAACGTCTCGGCGGCCTGGCGCAGCCCTGACGGACCGTCCCACGCGCGGCGCGATCGCCTGCCGCGATCCGATCAACTCTGCAAGGCACGGCCATCGAGTCCGTCCTCGGGCAGGCCCAGATGGCGGAGCACGGTTGGTGCGATGTCGATGGCCGACGTCGGCTCCGGCCGATCATGGCCAGCCGTAAAGCCCGGCCCGGAGATCAGAAGGAAGGGCATCTGCTCGAAGGTGCCAAGGCCGCCGTGCTGACCGCAGCCCAAGTGGTCAGCCTTGCCGGGCAGCGGCTTGGCCTCGTAGCTGAGACCCGGGACGCCGTAGCCGTTGCAGGCGTCGCTTGCGGCCATCGCGACGGCGAAGGCAAGTCCGTGGCGTGCGGTCTGGCCGACCTCGCCCAGGTTGCGTGCGCCAATGACCCGGCCGGCCCAGGGTGCGCGCTCGAGAAAGGCGCCGATGCTGTCGGTTCGCCCGGCCAGGCTTTCGTGAACGTAAACGAGCGCGGCCGTGCCGCTTGAGATCGCAAGGACGTCGTCGGAGCCGGGGCCTTCCTTGAGGCCGGCCGCGACAAGCTCCGCCTCGATGTCGATCACCCCGCGGACGGTTTGGTGCCCGTGGTCCGACCCGACGAGGAGGAGAATGTCGTCGCCCCCGCGACGCGCTTTCTCGACTGCGCCGATGACCTGCCCGGCGATGGCGTCGGCCGCTGCCAGAACCGCGAGGTGCTCGGGCGAGCCGAGCGGCACCGCATGTTGCGTAAGATCCGGCTCCGACAGCCAGAGCGCGGCAAACGCCGGTTTGCTTGCGAACACCGCCCCCTCGATGAAGCGCTCGGCCAGCAGCCGGTCGCCGGCGATCCCTTGCTGCACGCCTTTGACCGGCGCATC
>CAYWBX010000064.1:3056-9514 GCA_964456015.1 uncultured Hyphomicrobiaceae bacterium
AAGCTGCCGGCGCGATGATAGACGACGCCGTGGCCGTCGGGATCGTGGGCGTAGGCCGCCCCCGGCGAGACGTTGGCGTAGATCACGGCGCCGCCGCTCTCCTTCACCCGCTCCGCAATGGTCGGGACCGCCAGCGAGCGGCCAGTCGTCCGCCGCTTGTGCTGCAGGAATTCGGGGTGTCCGGCGTCATGCGCAACGAGGCGGCCATGCTCCAGGAGGGCCAAGCTGTTGCCCTGCAACTCGTGCCGGCTCGGAAAGCAGCCCGTGGCGAGCGAGGCGGAGACGACGCGCGTCGCAGAGGGGAACATCGACCGATGCGCCGCGCACCGTTCAGAGCGTCGGGCGTGGGCAGCAAGCTCCGGCGTCAGCGCCTCGCTCACCATGTCGCGCCGCAGGCCGTCGAGAAAAAGCATAATGGCGCGCCGCATCTTGAGGCCTCCTCTCAGCCGCATACCGACGTTCGGGCGCTCGCCGCATCAGCAGCGTGGCCACGGCGGCGGATTGTGCCGGAAACGTCTTGCCCCGCCGAGCGATACATCGATGTCAAGGCGAGGCAAGCCAACGCGTGCGTATGCTAGTCCGCCGCCGCGCCAAACTCACGACTGCGCGCTTCGTTCAATCCTTGAGTAGCGGTCAAGCGCAGGGCGGACGGCAAGCGATCAGTTTTGGTCGTCGGGAAGCCGCGGGATCGGAAAGACGTCGATTCCTTCCTCGAGGAGCGCCTGAACGTCTTCGAAGTTGGCCTCGCCGTGGATTCCGCGCCGCTCGGCCTCCTCGTTATGGATGCGGCGAGCTTCCTCGGCAAAGCGAGGGCCGACGTATTCCGACTTGGCGAGGATCTTATCGCGAAGGGCCTTGAGCTCTCTCAGCATGGCTCGCTGCTCAGGTGAGACGGCAAACTGCGCCGGCACCGCCTGGTCGCTGGTCGCAGCCGTCGCTTCGCCGCCCCCGCGCCGTGCGGCCTTCTCGCTGGTGATCACGCTCGGGGCCATCAGGGCCTTGGAAATCTTGTCCGAACCGCAGTGCGGGCAGTTTATCAGTCGGCGCTTGCTTTGCTTCTCATAGGCGTCGCCAGACGCAAACCACGCCTCGAAGACATGTGAATTCGGGCATGTGAGGCTGTAGCGAATCATCCGTGGCTCCTCGCGGGCCGCGACGCCAGCGCAGACGCCGCGGCAACGTTCCATAGAACACCGTCGCTGGTGAGCAGATGGTGAACGACCCGGTGCGTCATGTCGCCAGCAGCCGGTCGAGCTCGCCCCGGTCCTCCAAGGCATGCAGGTCGTCGCACCCGCCAACGTGAGTGTCTCCAATCCAAATCTGAGGTACGGTATAACGCTTTGATCTTTCCTCCATTTCGGCTCTGAGATCAGGTCGGCCGCCGACGTCGATCTCCTCGAAGTCGACCCCTTTTCGGGCGAGCAGGCGCTTGGCCATCAGGCAGTAAGGGCAGAAGCGGGTCGTATAAATCGTCACTTTGGCCATTGCGGGTCCCCAGACAACCCCGGGCAAGTCCAAGGCTGCCGGGCGCGCACCTGGAATGTAGTGCGTGAGGTTGTTTTGGCAATGGAAGGGAGGGAGTGCCAGACGCCGCAGCCCGCCATCGAGCTGCCGGCAATCAGACGGTGACCTGGATGGGCTTGGTCACCAGCCCGACCGCGAGAACGTCGATGCGCTGGGCTCCGGCGGCCCTGAGCGCCCGGGCGCACGCCCCGACCGTTGCGCCGGTCGTGATAACGTCGTCGACCAGCACCACGCGCCGCCCTGCGATCTGCGCCGCACGGCGGCTTGGCACCGAGAAGGCGCCGCGAACATTGCGCCGGCGCTGCTCCCGCGTGAGACCCACCTGGGGCGGGGTGGATCGGCACTTCACCAGGCACAGCGGATTCATCGGAAGGCCAGTGAGGCGGCCGACCTCCTGCGCCAGAAGGGCGGACTGATTGAACTGGCGACGCATCAGCCGCCAGCGGGTGAGCGGGACCGGGATGAGCAGGTCTGCATCCTTGAGGATGTCGCGGCCCGCCTCGGCCAGCCAGCGGCCGAGAAGCCGTCGCGGCTCTTGCCGGTCGGCAAACTTCAGGCTGTGCACGAGGTCGCGCAGGACGCCGTCGCCGTCGAACACGGCCACGGCGCGTGCCCGATCGTAAGGCGGCGGCTCGGCCATCGCCGCCGCCGACACGATCGGCCCCTCGTCTGGCCCGGCGAACGGTAGCGGAATGCCGAGGCGGTCGCAGAGGGGCGGTCGAATGAAGGCCACCGTCCGCCAGCAGCTTGGACAGAGCGCATCGTGATCGAGAATTCGTGCCTGACAGGCGAGGCAGACAGGCGGCACAATGACATCGGCAATGCGGTGAACGAGAGCCCGCAAGAGACCGCGCCGTCTGCGAGCTGCATCTGTCGGGAGCAAGTCGCTATCGTTCAGCTCTTGTGTCATATCATCGAGGCTGCCGGCTGGACCGGGCGGGACGACCGCACCCGACGCCGCGCTCGGTCACCTCGCCAGACTACAGGCCCTGGCGAACGAGCGGAACGGCTTCAGTCGCTGTACGGGTCCGTCTTGCGGCCAGACGCCCGCGCTTAGGAATGGCATGACCTCGCGCGCCGACATCTTCGACAGGGACTTGCTCCGGCGCCGGCGTGACAGGTTTGCCGCGGTCGCTGCCGAGAACGATTTCCTGCTGCGCCACGCCGCTGACGATCTGGCCGAGCGACTGCGGCTCGTGCGGCGGACCTTTGCGGTCGGCGCCTGCATCGGAGCCTACCACGGGGTTCTTTCGCGACGCCTGAGGGCTGAGCCTGGCAGCGGCATTCTGATCGACCTCGAAGCGTCCGCCGGTCTCCTTCGCCAATGCGACGGCCCGCGGCTCAAGTGCGATGAGGAACTCCTGCCCTTTGCCCCCGAGACCCTCGATCTCGTCGTCTCCGCTCTTTCGCTGCATCACGTCAACGACCTGCCCGGGCTCTTGATCCAGGTCCGCCGCGTCTTGAAGCCGGACGGCCTCTTTCTCGCGTCGCTGCTGGCTGGCGACTCGCTTTGCGAGCTGCGCGAGGCATTCATCGCCGCCGAAGCCGAGACGGTTTCAGGAGCCTCGCCTCGTGTCGCGCCCTTTGCCGATGTGCGCGCGCTCGGGGGGCTTCTGCAACGCGCCGGCTTCGCGCTTCCGGTGGCCGATGCCGAAAGGGTCACCGTCGCCTACGCGAGCCCGCTCGCCCTGATGCAGGAGCTGCGCCGCATGGGCGCGGCCAACGCGCTTTGCAACCGGCGCCGGCAGCCGCTTCGGCGAGCGACGCTGAGGCGCGCCGCCGAGATCTACGCGGAGCGCTTCTCGCGCAGCGACGGGCGTGTCGCGGCGACCTTCGAGATCGTGACGCTCATCGGCTGGGCGCCGCACGAGAGCCAGCAGAGGCCCCTGCAGCCGGGCTCGGCGCGCATGCGGCTCGCGGATGCGCTTGGCGTTCCTGAGCGTTCGCTCGGCGACAAGCCCGCTTCGTGACGGCCGCCGCAACGGCCGATCGGTTCCTCAGGAAGGCAGCACGCGATCGAGAATGGCGCGGCTGTCGGCCCAGTCGATCCCGACGCCGTAGGTCTGTCCCGGTCGGCCCACGACGCGGGTTGCGATGAACGCATCGGCGACGGCGCTGGGTGCGTGCGCTCTGAGGAGCGAGCCGGCGACGAGCGCGGCGAGCGTGTCGGCGAGCGTCCGCCCGCGCCGGTCGAGGAGGCGCGGCTCGTGCAGCATCGCCTCGATCCGGGCGAGACCCGCCTTGAGTTCGCGATCATCTCCGATTGCGGCCGCGAGATCCTCAAGCACGCTCTCCGCCGCCTCGGGCTCGCGCTGAAGCACCCGCAGGACGTCAAGGGCCATGACGTTGCCGGAGCCCTCCCAGATGGCGTTGACCGGCGCCTCCCGGTAGGTTCTGGCCGCAGTCCCCTCCTCGACGTAGCCGTTGCCGCCAAGGCATTCCATCGCCTCGCAGACGAGCGCAGGCGCGATCTTGCACACCCAGTACTTGGTGACGGGCGTCATGAGGCGGGCGAAGGCGCCGGCGCGCGGGTCATCGGCGAGATCGAAGGCGCGGGCGAGCCTGAAGACGAGCGCAGTGGCCGCCTCGACATCGAGCGCCATGTCGGCGAGCACCTCACCCATCAGCGGCTGGTCGGCGAGGCGCTTGCCGAAGACGCTCCGGTGGCGGGCGTGATGCACGGCCGTGGCAAGCGCCTGACGCATCAGCGCCGCCGAAGAGATCGCACAGTCGAGGCGCGTTCGCGTCACCATCTCGATAATGTTGGGCACGCCGCGGCCTTCCTCGCCGATGAGCCACGCGCGGGCATCGCGAAACTCGACCTCCGAGGAAGCGTTGGAGCGATTGCCGAGTTTGTCCTTGAGGCGTTGCAGATAGAGGCCGTTGAGCGTGCCGTCAGGGTTCAGTCGCGGCAGCAGAAAGCAGGAGAGACCGCGCTCGGTCTGCGCCAGCACGAGAAAGGCGTCGGACATGGGCGCTGACAGGAACCACTTGTGCCCCGTGAGCAGATACTCCCGCCCCGGCCCCGCCGCACCGCATGGGACCGCCCGCGTCGTGTTGGCGCGCACGTCGGTACCGCCCTGCTTTTCCGTCATTCCCATGCCGATCGTGACAGAAGACTTCTTGGCGAGCGGCAGCGGCGCAGGATCGTAGCTGCGGGATCGGATGGCGGCGAGCCAGGGCCGCGAGACGTCGGGCTGGAGCTCGAGGGTCGGCACCGCGGCGTGGGTCATCGTCACGGGACAGCAGTGCCCCGGTTCCATCTGCACCGCCATGTAGAATCCGGCGGCGCGCACCACGTTGGCGCCGGTCTGCGGCCGGGCGCCGGAACCACCGGGGTGCTCGCTCGTGCTGCAATGCAGGCCCTCGGCGAAGCTGCGCGCCATGAGCTCGTGATAGGCCGGGTGATACTCGACGCGGTCCACGCGATGGCCCTTGCCGTCGAACGTTCTTAAGCGTGGCGGGTTCTCGTTGGCGAGCCGTGCAAGCTCGGCTGCTTTCGCCGAGCCGCAGGCGATGCCGAAGACGGAGAGCCGGCGGGCGACATTGGCCCCCGAGGCCTCGCGCTCGACGGCTTCGCGCAGCGGCAGGTCGGCCTGGAACAGGTCCACGTCCTCATAGGGCGGGCTCTGATTGAACACCTCATGGGTGTCGAGGCGCGTGCGCATCGGGTTCGGCCTCCGTCTCGGACGCGCGGTCCTCCGGGGACAGCACGTGCGGGCAGGCGAGAGCATCGCGCTGCGGTCTCGCACCTGCGCGCCGATTTGCCTGCCCGGAACGACTCGGCGGGATGAACATGGCCGCAACAGCGCGGCGAGCCCCCGCTAGAGCGGCGCGTCGGGACATGGTTGAACTTTGCCCCGCCCTTGGCAAGCGGCCAATCGCCCGGTCGCTCGAGGCCTCCGGTTTCCCCAAGTCTCCCGCAAGAGAGGGTACGGCCCCGCCGCGAACCGCACTCCGACGTGCCGTTCGGGGCGAGGCGGCAATCCTCGCCCGGGACCCGGACGCGTTCCGGTGCCGCTCAGCGCCGGTCGGTGTCGATCCCGGCGCGCCGCGAAAACTCGGTCTGGCCGCCGGCCGCAAGAATGCGGGCCTGCTCCACCCAGTTCTCGCGCTCGATCCGGCCTTTGAAGTCGAGCGCCTGGCTCACGCGCTCGATGTCGGCTGCCGACCAGTTGGCGATCTGCGCGTAGGTCGTAATGCCCATGGAATTGAGTTTCTTCTCGATGAGCACGCCGATGCCGCGGATGGCCTTGAGGTCGTTCGGCCGCGCGCCCGTGCCGGGTGCGGGTGCCTCGGCGGGCCTGAATGCTTCGGAGCGAACCGACCTCAGGCTCGACAGGTCACTCGTGCGCGGTCGCGGATCCGGCGTCGGCCGGACGGACTGCGGTTCGCGAAGCGCATCGGCGAGCCGGGCCGGTCTCGCTGCGTCCTCGCGCTGCGGCTCCTCGGATAAGCGCCGGTCATACTCGCGCGAGTAGGCCGTGTCCCCGCCCCGGGCGAGAATCTGGGCCTGCTCGACCCAGTTCTCGCGCTGGATGCGGCCGGCTTGCCCGAGCAGCCCGTCGAAGCGCTCGATTTCGCTCCTGCCCCAGCCTGCGATCTGGCTATAGCGCGTGATGCCCTGCAGATTGAGCAGCCGCTCGACCTCGGCATTGATGCCGCCGATACGCTGCAGATTATCGCGCCCGGCCCCGATCGGTGCGGCGGCTGCGGGGGCGGACGACGCCGGGGCGTCCGCCGGCGGGGTGGCCGGCGAGCGTTCGTCCGATCCTGGCGCGGGTTGCCCCGGTCGCGCGAAGGCAGCTCGTTCCTCAACGGCTGGCGCTGGCGTGACCTCGGGCGTAACCGGGGGCGCCTGCGAGGGGCCGGCCGGGGCGGTCGGCCTCGTGGCGGGTTCCACCTGCGGCTGGCGCTGCTGGCTCGCCGCCGCA
>CAYWBX010000065.1:0-9415 GCA_964456015.1 uncultured Hyphomicrobiaceae bacterium
CCGGCGACCTTGAGGACCGTCATGATGTGACGCAGGTCATCGGCCATTGGCTGGCGCTTGGCAATCATGTAGACGGCGCGGTCTTGCAGTTGCCGCTCAAGCGCATCGATGCTGCGATCGCTGGCGACAGCCTTCTCGGCAAGACGCGGGTCGCGCCGGTCGAGAGCCGCGAATGCGTCCGCGAGCTGACGCTCGGCGAGCCCGCCCATCTCAGCCGTCATCCGGTCGAGCTCGAAGAACTCTGCATCATAAGAGCGGACGATATGGCCTGTCATATAGGAATCCTTCTGGTCGAGGCTCACCCGAAGACGGCCGGGCGAGCCTTGGACTATTGGCGACATTGCCGCCAATTTGGCCGCCAACGCAACGCAAAAGCGTACCTGTAGCGCGATGCGCCGGCATTGCGGTGACGGGCACGCCGCGCCTTGCCACCACTCCTCAGCGGCGCTCTGATATGAGCGGTACCAGCACGGTGAACGTTGACCCTTTGCCGAGTTCGGAGGCGATCTTCAGCTCGCCCCGATGCCGGTTCACGATGTGCTTGATGATGGCGAGGCCGAGGCCTGTGCCCCCCCGTTCACGACTGGACTTCGCGCTCACGCGATAGAAGCGCTCGGTAAGGCGCGGCAGATGCTCCGGCGCAATCCCGATGCCGTCGTCGACGACCCGCAGGACGGCCTTGCCGTGCTCGGTTGCAAGCTCGACATTCGCCCGGCCGCCGGGTCGGCCATACTTGATGGCATTCTGAATGAGATTCTGAGCGACCTGCATCAGCTCGTCACGGTCGCCCGGAACAACGACCTCATGGGGCGGCACTGTCAGCGACAGCGTAATGCCGGCGGTATCCGCGAGCGGGCGCAGGCTCGCCACGGCGCCCGTTATGATAGCGGCGAGGTCGATCGGGGTCGTCGGGGCGATGTGCTCGTGCATCTCGATGCGGCTCAGCGACAACAAGTCGTCGATCAGCCGCGCCATTCTGTCGGCCTCGGCCTGCATGATCGCCAGAAAGCGGTCCCTTGCCTCGGGATCGTTTCTGGCGGCCCCTTGTAGCGTTTCGACGAATCCCTTCACGGCCGCAAGCGGAGTGCGAAGTTCGTGACTGGCGTTGGCGACGAAATCGGCGCGCATCTGCGCAAGCATCTCGATGTCGGTCCGGTCGCGCAGCACGACGAAGAGCCATGGTTCGTTGCCGACATCGTCCGGAAGCAAGGGCGTCACGGTGCCGGTCAGATGCCGCTCGACAGGAACCACGGTGCGCAAGTCGAAGGACTGGACCTCTTGCGTGGTGCGCGCATGATCGACCGCGGCAAGAAGCTCTGGAGCACGCAAGACCTGTGCGATGTGGCGACCGGCGACCGCGGGAAAAACGGCCAGCGCCGCCGAATTGGCCGCAACGACCTTCTGCCTCTGGTCAAGAATGATCGCGAAGTCCCCAATGGCTTCGAGCATCTGCCGCCAGAGGGGCTGACGCGGCCCGCCCGGCGTCGGTGGGGCGGCAGTTGAACCGCCGTGTCCCTGACCCACCTCGCGAATACCACCCGCATCGCCGAACGGCAGCAGGAGTGCGATGCCAGCCGCAAGCACGATGGCGCCGAGCAGCGCCCACCACCCCGAGGCACCCGCGATCCACGCCAGGATGGCCAGGAGCCCGAGACCGGGCAGCACCAGCCGAGCGGGCACCTCCATCCGCTGCAGCGAATGGCGAAGAGTGCGCAGATTGTCCAGCAGACCGTGCGGCATGACATGAGCTTTAACGGAGGCCCGGAGCGCGAACCAATGAAGTAACTTTAGCAACCGCTGGCTGACAGAAAAGTGACATGCCGGCCGGCGCCGCCCGCATGCGATTGCGCCAGCCCCCCCGGGACCGTGTCGCGTCGGCCTGTCCAAGCCGGGGCGGCGACACGATGCGCGCCCGCCGTTTGCCCGGGCGACAACTGTGGCGTCAGCGGTCGGCGTTGTGAACGAGATTGGCGGCCAAACTGCTACTTCACGATCTCGCCGTCATAGACGCCCCAAAGCTTTTTCTGCTCGATGTAGCCGCGATAGTCGCCGACGGAAACATAGCACCATGTACCGTCGCATGTGCGGATACTGGCAATGACGCCGGCCTCCACTATGGCTACCGGCCGCGCATTGGCCCGGTCGTCGGCGAGCAGCATGACCTCGGGAACCTTGTCGGCCTTGGCCTCCCAGGGCAGCACCAGCGCGGTCCGCCGGCCCGAGACGAGCGACTGGATGACCCAGCCCGTCGCCCCTTCCGAGTCGCGAACCTGACGCCAGCCATCGAACTCGCTGATGACCTCGACTGGCAATCCGGCGCGACGATAGACCCAGAGCACCTTGTGATCCGTTCCCGGACCCTGGCGCAGATGGACTTTGTCCGACTTCAAGCTGACATAGCGGGGCACCGGGAGCCCGCTCGCGTTCGGGGATGGCGATTGGCCGGCCGCAGGATGGCTTGCCCCGCCGCCGGCAACGCCCAGGGCCAAGCCGAGCAGGACCGCCACGGCCATACCCCCACCCCATGTGCCGCCCCACCATGACCGATGGCGACTCATGCCTCCAACTCCGGCTCCAACATCGATCGCCCCTCCGAATCGCCGCAAAATTTCGTCGATAGCAAGGACAACGGCAAGTGTTGCGGTGCGACATGGAAAGTGCGCGGCGCCAGTGTCGCCGGCGCGAGGCGGCGGGGTTGGAACGGCAGGCTTCATTCTGATAGACAAGTCTGCGCCCGTTGGCGGTCCTCCGCGCCGACGGGCAGGATTCAGCCAGCCTCCCCGGACCGCTCGCAATGCCCAACAGCGCCAAGCGTCCCCTTGTCATCGTGACGCGCCGCCTGCCCGATCTCGTCGAGACGCGGATGCGAGAGCTGTTCAATGCCCGCCTCAACGTCGAGGACAAGCCGATGGGTCGCGCACAGCTCATCGAGGCAGTGCGCACGGCGGAGGTGCTGGTACCGACGGTCACCGACCGGATCGACAGGGACATCCTCAGTCAGGCGGGGTCGCAACTCCGGCTGATCGCCAACTTCGGCACTGGCGTCGACAATATCGACCTCGACGCCGCCAAGGCGCGCGGCATTGTGGTGACCAACACGCCGGGAGTGCTCACGGAAGACACCGCCGACATGACCATGGCGCTCATCCTCGCGGTGCCGCGCCGGCTTGCGGAAGGCGCCGCCTTCCTGAAGAACCCTAAAGAGAGCTGGAGCGGGTGGTCGCCGACCTGGAGGCTCGGTCACCGCATCTGGGGCAAGCGGCTCGGGATCATCGGCATGGGTCGCATCGGCCAGGCGGTCGCCCGGCGGGCACGGGCATTCGGGTTGCAGATCCACTATCACAACCGGCGCCGCCTGGCGGACGAGATCGAGGATGAACTGGAGGCGACCTACTGGGACAGCCTCGACCAGATGCTGGCCCGGATGGATATCGTCTCGGTGAACTGCCCGCATACGCCGGCGACCTATCACCTGCTCTCGGCGCGGCGGCTGAAGCTGCTGAAGCCGACGGCCTACATTGTGAACACGGCCCGCGGTGAGGTGATCGACGAGAACGAGCTCGCGCGCCTGATCGAGGCGGGCGCAATCGCAGGCGCCGGCCTCGACGTATTCGAACACGAACCGGCGATCAATCCGAAGCTGCTCGCCTCGAACAGGGTCGTGGCGCTGCCGCACATGGGCTCGGCGACCGTCGAAGGACGAATCGACATGGGCGAGAAGGTCATCATCAACATCAAGACCTTCCTCGACGGCCACCTGCCGCCCGATCGCGTCCATCCGGCCATGTTCTAGGGGCGCTAAGGGGCACGCGAAAGAGAACGAGGACGCAGCGCCTGACCGACCGGCCGGGCAATGCCGGCGTACTCTTCATGGGCTTTGTTCCGGTCGCGCCAACACGCCCCATTCTGGGCGTGAACGCAAGATCGTGGCCACCACCGCGCAACAATGTGCCACTGTGACATGACTGGCGTGATGTGCCATCTGCGGTCTGGATTGAGAGACATGTCCATGACAGGACACGAAGGGCAGTTGACGGATCGCTTCGGCTTCGGCCGCAACTGGGCGTCATATGCACGCCTCATCGGTGAGAACGAGATCGCCGAAGCCGTGAAAGGCCTCACCAAGCTTGTCCCGCCGGAGGCGCTCCGCGGCCGCTCATTTCTCGACATCGGCAGCGGCTCGGGGCTGCACGCGCTGGCGGCGGCACGCCTCGGCGTCGGCCGGATCGTAACTGTCGATGTTGACCCCAACAGCACGGCGACGACGCGCGAGACGATGATGCGCTTCTCAGTCTCCGTGCCGTGGGTGGCCCTGGAGCGTAGCGTGCTCGACATGAGTCCCGAGACCGATGGGACGTTCGATGTCGTCTATTCGTGGGGTGTGTTGCATCACACCGGCGACATGATCGCCGCCATCGAACGTGCCGCGGCCCTCGTCGGCCCCGGCGGACTGCTCGCGATGGCGCTCTACCGCCGCACACGGCTCGACTGGTTCTGGGTGCGGGAAAAGCAGTGGTACATCAATGCTTCGCCGGGTCGCCAGCGCCTGGCGCGTGGCCTCTATACGACCGCCTTGACGATTGCCTCGGTGCTGACCGGCCGCAAACCTCGCATGGGACGTGGCATGGAATACTGGCATGATTTGCACGACTGGATGGGCGGCTACCCCTACGAAAGCATCTTGGCCGACGAGGTGGATGCCCTCATGCAGCGCCTCGGCCTCCGGAAAGTGCGGGTCTTCGCGCGCCCACTGGAACTCGGGCTTTTCGGTTCAGGCTGTGACGAGTACGTCTACGGGCGATGATTGAAATGACTGGCAATCTTGCGTCGTCGAGGCACTCACCGGAGACCAACTCTTTACCGGAGCCGCATGTCAAGCCGGGCCGCCGGCTGCTGCTCGTCGCTCCCACTGAATACGACGCCTCCGTTGCCAAGGGCGTCGACAGCATGCTCCGCGATTTCGACGAAGGCGGTTTCTTCGAAACGGTCATCATGGCCTTTCCCTTCACCCGGAACAACCGTGTGGTGAGGCCTGCCCCTGGCCTCATCATCCACGAGTTCGGCATCTCGGGTCCGACCGTGTGGCGTCAGCTGTTGGGCCCGGCCCACATCCTGTGCGTTATCACGGCGATCGCCCGCCTCGCCCGGCGCGAGCATGTGGCAGCCGTCCGGGCAACCGATCCCTGTCTGTCCGGAACCGTCGCACTGGCTGCGGGCCGGCTTGCGCGCAAGCCCGTGTGCGTGTCGATTCACGCCGACTTCGACAAGCGGCATGAGCTCGACACGAAAAGCGGCGCGCCGCGAATCTTTGGTTCGCGCCGACTGGCAATTGCGCTCGAGCGGCTGGTGCTCTCGCGCGCGGACATGGTGCTGCCGATCCGTGCAAGTCTCGTCGATTATGCCTTGCGGCGCGGCGCCGACCCCGCTCGCATCCATGTGATTCCCCACGGCGCCGACCTGTCCCCGTTCATCACGACACCATCGGCGGATGCGCTCCAGGCGCTGGGACTGCCTGAGGGCAAGCACATCGTATCGTTCGTTGGACGGCTCTCGCGCGAGAACTACATCGACGACGTCCTGACTGCCGCCCGTGCGCTCGGGGATCGGCGCCAAGACATCGTTTTCATAGTTGCGGGCGGCGGGCCGGAAGAAGTCCGAATAAGACGGACAGTGGAAACCGATCCTTTGCTCGCACGCACGGTGCGGCTCGCTGGTTCCCTGCCTCGCGCTGCGGTCGCTGCCTTGCGCCAAGCCTCGAGCGCCGCCCTCTGTCCTATGGGCGGATTCAGCTTGATCGAGGCGTGTGCCGCAGGCGCGCCCGTCATCGCCTACGACACCGAATGGCACCGGGAGCTGGTGATCGACGGCAAGACGGGCTATCTGGTACCCGAGGGCGATGCCATGGGGCTTGCCGACGCGGTGGAACGACTGCTCGATGACCGGGAGGCGGCGCGGCAAATGGGCTCTGAGGCGCGATCGCTCGCGCTCTCTCGCCACGATCTCGCGCGTGCGATGGAGACAAAACGACGTTGTTACGGCCTCCTGATCGAGGGGCACGCACAATCATGACAAGGATCAGGCTGGATGATATCGAGGAAAATCGCCGGCACTGGTACCGCGAGGAGCATTTCGCCCGCCAGCTCGGAAACCCGAGCGCGCGAGCCATCGTCGAAGGCCGGTGGCGATTGCTCGCAAAGGAAATCAGGTTGTGGATCGCCGCCCAGAACACAGGTAAACAGGGCGAAAGCGCACAGAACACACTCCACGTGCTCGATGCCGGCTGTGGCGACGGAATCAATCTCGTTGGCCTGTCGCAGATCTTCGCGGACCTTGGTCAAGCGATCTCGCTAACGGGCATCGACTACAACGAACTCAGAATCGAACGGGCACGGGGTCTCGGCCTCGATTGCCGACTGCAGGTCGGCACGCTTGAAGCGACCGGCCTCGACCACGGCAGCATCGACATTGTGCTCCTCAACCACGTTCTCGAGCACATTCCGAAAAAGGATGCGGTGCTTGCTGAGCTGCGTCGCGTGATGCGACCCGGGGGCCTCCTGATCGTTGGCGTACCGAACGAAGGCTGCGCACTGGCCAAGCTCAGGAACCACGTCTTGCAACGCTCGGTTCTGCGAACGACCGATCACGTGCACTTTTTCACGGCCTCATCGCTGCGGCGCGACCTCACGGCCGCTGGCTTCGGCGTCGCGAGCATATCAGGCGAGGGGTTCTTCGTACCACATCTCAGGCTCGCGGGCATGATTGGCGGCACTGCCGGCGGGCGTCGACTTCTGGATGGGCTTCGCACGATGATGCCAAGCCAGGCCGCTGGCCTCATCGCGATCGCGCACGCCGGTGTGAGCGCCCAGGGGCGCTGAGGTACAATTATGTGTGGTATCGCAGGCATCGTCTGGGCGGATCGAGACATGCCCGACGCGCGACGCCTCGTGTCGGCAATGACAGCACGTCTGCGACATCGGGGACCGGACGGGCAAGGGATTTGGGTAGGTGAGAAAGCGGCGCTCGGCCAGCGTCGCCTGAGCATCATCGATCTTTCAGAGAACGGGCGGCAGCCGATGGCAAGCCCCGATGGCGCCTTGCAGCTCGTGTGCAACGGCGAGATCTACAATTTCAAAAGTCTGCGCAAAGACGTGGCTCCGGGCCATGCCTATCGCAGCGATACGGATGTCGAAGTCATACTGCCGCTCTATAAGCAACTCGGCGCCAGCGCCGTGAGAAACCTTGTCGGCATGTTCGCAATCGGACTGTGGGACGAGCCGCGCCAAAGCCTGCTGCTCGCCCGAGACCGGATCGGAGAGAAGCCGCTGTTCTACGCCGAGGGCGAGGGCCAATTTGCCTTCGCCTCCGAAATCAAGGCGCTGCTCGAGCTACCATGGATCGATCGGAGGCTCGATGAAGAGGCGGTGACCCACCTTTTTGCCTATCAAAGCCTGCCCGCGCCTTTCACGATCTATCGTGGTATCCGCCAGCTGGCGCCGGGAGAGCTTCTTGTCTGGAAGAACGGGCGAACTGAGCGCAGCATCTATTGGAGAGTGGACTTCGCACGCAGCAACAAGACTTGGACGCGGGACGAGGCACTCGACACCTATGGCAGGCTGATGCGCGAAGCGGTTAGAGGACAGCTGGTTGCAGACGTCCCCGTCGGCGTCATGCTGTCAGGCGGTGTCGATTCGACGACCATTGCGCGGCTTGCCAAGGAGCAGGACGCAGGCATACGGACATTCTGCATTGGCGGCGCCGTAAACGGACGCGAGGATGAAGAGCAGACGCGAGCGAGAGCTGCCGCCGAGATCCTAGGCACGCGACACAAGACGATCAACTTCGAGGCATTCACCCCGCGAGACTTGGTGCGGGTGCTCGCCCACTACGACCAGCCCATGTCCAGCTTCGTCGCGCTCTATGCCGATGCGCTGGCGCGAGAAATGCGCGCCGAGGTCAAAGTGGCACTGAGCGGCAATGGGGCCGACGAGGTGCTTGCCGGCAATGCAGCATATCCTCGGCTCTCGCCAATCGACATGGCGCGGCGCCTGGCGGCGCCGGTGGCGCCATACGCAGCTCGCTTGCTGCGTCATCGGTGTGGCGAGCCGGCTCATCAGCTCCTGACTGCTGCCCGGTCCGGCGTCGCTAGGTGGCGGGGCGAGGCACTGACCGCGGCGGCACAAAGTCTTATGTCGCGTCTTGCGACCGACGCGTTCGCGATGCGCTGGCGGAACGCGGAGCCCGGCAATGCCGTGGAGAAAGTCGTTGCCGCGTCGAATGCCCAGACCATGCTTCAGGCAGCAATGCTCGGCGATCTTCTGGTTTGCCATCAGCACGGACACAGCGTGATCGCCGACATGTCAGGAATGGCGCATGGCCTGGAACTTCGATCACCGTTTCTCGATCACCGTGTCGTGGAGTTCGCAGCTTCACTGCAACCGGCGCACCTGGTTGGTCGTCTTGGCCGGTCCGCAGATGCGAAATTGATTGCCAAGGAGCATCTGCGTCAGGTCATGCCCGACGCCCTCGTCTCAGCAAGAAAAATCGGATTCGGATTCGGAATTTCGCTCGACCGGCTCTTGCGCTCGATGTGGCGGCCAGCAATCGAGCCGATGCTGACCGAGGGACGATACCTGGAGCTCGGCATTTTCAGCGCAGAAGGCGCGCGCTGGGCGTTGCAGAACTCCTATTTCGCGACCTGCCTGCTCGTCAGCTTCGCGATCTTCGCGGAAGTCCAGCTCTTCGGCAGTGCGCCGGAAGAACTCGCGCAGCGGCTTGAGGCAAGGCTTACGTGATGCGGACGCCGCTCGCCATGCTTCGGAGCTGGGCCGAAGTCTTTGGCTACCAGGCGCTTGGCTTCTTGATACTGGTTGCGACAGTGACGCTCAGCGCCATCGCTGTCCCGCCCGCGGTGTGGGGCGAGTACTGGACCCTGTATGCACTCATGCAGATGGTCGGGGGCATCGTTTTGTCGTGGGTCGCGCAATCCGTACCTCTCTTCGCGCGTGCCGAGATTCGCCAACGCGGCGACATCCGCACGACGCTCGCCAGCGCGCTCGCCATGCAAGGCGTGCTGATTTTGCTCTTCTCCGCAACCGGGATAGCCATCCTCACCGCTACCGGGCAGCAGGCTGCCGTCTCGCCAATTGTGCTCCTACTCCTGGTGCTGGCGATAACGCTTTCGGCAGCACAGGAAACCTTGAGCTACGCCTTGCAGGCCGACAACCGCTTCACTGGGCTGGGGTTGGGCTCGGCGCTCGGCAAGCTCGGACCTCTCCTCGCCGTCGCAGCCATCTGGGCCGGCGCTCCCGCTGTCGCGGAGCTCTTGCTTGCGGGCTTGGTCGTTGGCTTCGCAGCGAGCCTCGTCGCGACGACCGCCGCCATGCCGCCGGCAGCTGGCGAAGCCGCGCGCCCCTCT
>CAYWBX010000066.1:0-9389 GCA_964456015.1 uncultured Hyphomicrobiaceae bacterium
CCGGCCCGCCGACGGCGATGGAACTTGAGCCGCCGTTGCCGCGCCCTGTCGGCAGGTCGTCGGTGTCGCCGAACTCATAGCGAACGGCGTCTCGCGGCAGGCCGAGTTCCTTCGCCACATAGTCGGTGAAAGCCGTCTCGATGCCCTGGCCGACCGACATGACGCCCGCATAGAGAGTCGCGGTTCCGTCGGCATTGATCTTGAGGCGGGTATGATCCCGCCCGGGCTTCGTGAACGGGCCGCCGGCGACCTCGATTGGATTCGCCATGCCGAGGCCGCGCAGCCGGCCTCGCTTCAGCGCTGCGGCGCGCCTTGCCGGAAAGCCCGCGTAGTCGGCATTGCGCGCCGCCTGCAGCATGTTCGCTTCGAACTCGCCGCAGTCGTAGGTGAAGGTGAAGCCGGTATCGTAAGGCATGGCGGACGGCGGCACGAGGTTGCGCCGGCGCAGATCGAACGGGTCAAGCCCGAGCTCGCGCGCAGCGAGATCAATCAGGCGCTCGATCGTGTAGGTGGCCTCAGGACGGCCGGCGCCGCGATAGGGCGCATTCGTCATCGTGTTGGTGAAGACGCCGGTGACCGTCGCCTCGATCCGCCCGATCCGATAGACGCCGGCGATGCCCCCGATATTGTTGAGCATGAAGAGCGAGCGCCCTGAAAGGTAGCTGCCGACGTTCACAGTGTAAGCGACCCGTAGTCCCTGGAAGAGGCCGTTGCGATCGAGTGCGAGCTCCGCCTCGACGTGCATGTCGCGGCCGTGGTCATCGGCGAGAAAGCTTTCGCGTCGCGCGGAAATCCACCGAACTGGGCGGCCGAGTTTGCGTGCGGCATAGAGAACAAGAACGTCCTCGGGGTAGGTGCCGCTCTTCATTCCGAAGGAGCCGCCGACTTCCTTGGCGATTACGCGCACCCGTTCGGCCGGCACGCCGAAGGCGCGCGCAAGGCCGCTTCTGAGAACGAAAGGGCTCTGGTTCGAGGCGTGGAGCACCAGACGGCCCGACGGGTCGACGAGACCGAGTGCGCCGCGCGGCTCGATGGGGAGCGCGGCCACCCGTGAGATGTGGGAGGAGAGACGTGTCACGTGCGCGGCAGCCGTCATTGCGGCTGCGGCGTCGCCGCGCTTCCAGATGAAAGCGATGTTGTCCTCGACCTGATCCCAGACCGCGGGCGCACCCGGCGCGAGCGCGGCGCGGGCATCGGTCACGGCGGGCAGGTCTTCCGTCTCGATTGTGACAAGCTCTGCCGCCGTCTCGGCGGCTTGCGGCGTCTCGGCCACGACGAATGCAACCGGCTCGCCGACGGCCCGGATGCGATCGCGGGCGAGTACGGGCCGCGCCGCAGCATGAGCCTTGGCCCCGCCGGTGCGCGTCAGGGGGACGTCGCAGGGAAAGTCGCGAATGCCGTCGGCGGCAAGGTCGGCCGCCGTATAGACGGCGAGCACGCCGGGGGTGGCCGCCGCGGCGGCGGTGTCGATGCTCTTGATCCTGGCGTGCGCAACCGGCGCGCGAACGACGGCGGCGTGTGCCGCTCCCTCGCAAACGATGTCGCCGACGTAGCGGCCTCGCCCCCGCACCAGGCGATCGTCTTCGATCCGCCCCTGAAACTCGCCCCACTGGCTCATGCTCGTCTCCTTCCTGGGCGCGTGCCTGTCGCCCGGCGTCATGTCGGCACCCTTCTGCCTTATGCGCCTCGCAAGGCAACACGGGTTCATACGGCTCTGCAAGCGCATAGGTGTCGTCGCAGGACTGCGGGATCTGGCAGCCGTCCCGGCATCGCAATGCCGTCAGGGGTTGCCCGGCCGAATCGGCTTGGCTACGGTTCGAGGCGCATCAGGCAGAGCGCCTCACGACCGGCTCTTGCCGGTCGAGTCCGCAGCGTCAAGAAGGCCCGCATGAAGATTCTCGAAACCAAGGCCGCGCCGAATCCTCGCCGGGTTCGCATCTTTCTTGCCGAGAAGGGGATCACCTCGGTCGCCTTCGAGGAGTACGACCTGATGAAGGGGGCGCTGAAGACTCCCGAATTCACGCGCGTCAATCCGATGCAGCGCGTTCCCGTCCTCGTGCTCGACGACGGCACAGCCATCTCGGAGACGATCGCCATCTGCAGATACTTCGAGGAGGTGCAGCCGGCGCCCCCGCTGTTCGGCACCGGCGCCGTCGGCCGCGCCATCGTCGAGATGTGGCAGCGGCGCGTCGAGCTCGGTCTGTGGCATCACGTGACGAGCGCCTTCCGGCATGTGCACCCCGCCATGGCCAAACTGGAAGTGCCGCAGGTCAAAGAATGGGGCGAGGCCAACAAGCCGAAGGCGCTCGAGGCGCTGGCAATGTTGGATGCACGGCTTGGCGAATCGCGCTTCGTCGCCGGCGACGATTACTCGGTTGCCGACATCACGGCGCTCGTCGCCATCGATTTCATGCGGCCGGCCCGCATTGAGAGGCCTGCAGACATGAAGAACGTCGAGCGTTGGTACGCCGAAGTCTCGGCGCGGCCGAGTGCACGGGCATGATCGCTGCAACTCTTGCTTCAGTGCGTGGCTTGGCGGCAGGGCCGGGGAGGGGACGATGAAGCTCACCGTGCTCGGTTGCGGGGACGCGTTCGGGTCCGGCGGACGGCTGCAGACGAGCTACCACGTTGAGCACGCCGGAGGCACTTTCCTTATCGACTGTGGCGCCACCTCGCTCATCGGCATGGCCCGTCTGAGCCTCGCGCCCGATGCCGTCGACACGATTTTCATCTCGCACTTGCATGGTGATCATTTCGGCGGCCTCGTCTGGTGGATGCTGCATGGCCAGCACGTCGCCAAGCGCACGACGCCGCTGACGGTTGTCGGACCGCCGGGGATTGCAAGCCGGTTCGAGGCTGCCGCCGAGGCGCTCTTCCCGGGTTCGACGAAGATCGCGCCGCGCTTCGAGATGCGCTTTGTCGATCTGGCGCGGGAGACGCCGCTTTCGGTCGCAGGACTTGAGGTCACGGCCTTCGAGGTCGTGCATCCTTCGGGCGCACCTTCCTATGCCCTGCGATTCTCGCTCGACGATCGGATCGTAAGCTTCTCCGGTGATACCGAGTGGGTCGAGACGCTGATCGCGGCGGGCCGCCATGCCGATCTCTTCATCATGGAATGCTATGCCGTCGAGGGGCCGACGCGCTATCATTTGTCTTGGCAGGTGATCGAGCAGAATCTCGCTCGCATTGCGGCCAAGCGAGTGATGCTCACGCACATGAGCACACCGATGCTCGCGGCGGCAGAACGGCTTGCCGATCGCCCCGGGATTCTTCTCGCCGAGGATGGCCTCGTTCTCAGGATCTGAGCCCGTGGCCGGCGCCGAGGCCAAACTGGATCGTATTGTCCGCGAGATCCGCTCCTGCCGGCAGTGCGTCGAGCGTCCGGATGGCCCGGCACTGGCGCACGCCCCCCGCCCCGTACTGCGGGTGACGGCGAGCGCGCGCATCGTCGTTGCCGGGCAGGCGCCGGGAACGCGGGTTCATCAATCAGGCGTACCGTTCACGGACCCCTCGGGCGATCGCCTCAGGGAGTGGATGGGCGTCACGCTCGCCGAGTTCTACGACGCGAGCAGGATCGCGATCATCCCGATGGGCTTCTGTTTTCCGGGACTTGACGCGAACGGCGGCGACCTGCCGCCGCGACGCGAATGCGCGCCGCTCTGGCGAGACCGGCTGTTTGCGGCCTTGCCTGCGGCGCGGCTGGTCCTGGCTGTTGGCCAGTATGCCCATTGGTGGCATATCGGAGGCCCGCGCCGGTCGGTGACAGAGACCATTCGGTCATTTGCTCAGGGCGACGAGCCGTCCGACGGGCGCCTCTCCGTCATCCCGCTGCCGCATCCGTCGTGGCGCAACAACGCTTGGCTTCGCGCCAATCCGTGGTTCTCATCCGACGTGCTCCCGCGGGTGAGGCGGGAGGTGCGGCGGCTCCTCGATTGATCCCACGACCTCACGCTGCGGCCGGCATGGCGGCCTTGGCCGGATGCGGAAAACGGACCTCGCTGCATCCGCAATCGAGGGCCGGAGGGGCCGCTCCGTGCCAACGTGACCGGTAGGCCTGCTGGTCGAGATCGTCCCTCAGGAAGTCGAGTTCGAAGCCGGCTGCCCTGAGGGCTCGCAGCACACAATCAACCGATTGCTGGCGGGCGCTCGCCGCAGCCCACACGATTGCCGATCGCAGCCCGGACTTGCAGTGGGCCAGGACCGGCCCGTCGAGCCGGCGGACCGCGTCCGCCATCGCATCCACAACCTCGTCGGTGAAAAGGTCGAGCTTGGACGCGGGTACGTGCGCGAACCTGAGGCCTGCGCGCCAGGCGTGCGCGGCTTCGCTCCGGGCGGTGAGTTGCCCAGGTTCTTCACCGTCGGGCCGGTTGGAGATGACGGATCGAAATCCCATCGCCGCGACGGCGGCAAAGTCCTTCGGCGCCAGTTCTGCGGTGACGGCGAAATTCGGCGTGATGAACTTGATGGTGTCCATTCGGCTGTCCGCTGCATGAGCAACGTCTTGCTCCAATCAGCCAAAACTTGTGCATTTCATCGCGACGATCAAGCTGGAAATCGCCGACATATGAAAAAAAATACTAAATTCCCTATTGACGGGGTGGTTGAAGATGCGATCAATTGCCCAACTCGCGCCAGGTGAGAATGCTTTTGCCGGTAGGGACATTGATGCTGGACGCCACCGACATCAGAATCCTTGAAATCCTGCAGCGGGACTGCACGATTCCCGTCGCTGAGATCGGAAAGGCCGTGGGGCTGTCGACGACACCGTGCTGGCGGCGCATCCAGAAGCTTGAGGAGCGGGGCGTCATCCAGCGCCGGGTTGCGATCCTCGATGCCGGCAAGGTCAACGCCGGGGTCACGGTCTTCGTGTCGATCAAGACCGACCAGCACAGCCTCGCGTGGCTGGAGAAGTTCCATGCGGCCGTCGACGACATGCCGGAAGTCGTCGAGTTCTATCGCATGTCGGGCGAGATCGACTACCTGATGCGCGTCGTCGTACCGGACATTGCCGCCTACGATGCCTTCTACAAGAAGCTCATTTCGCGCGTCGAGATCGCCAAGGTTTCCTCGGCCTTCGCCATGGAGCAGATCAAAAACACCACGGCGTTGCCGCTGGAGTTCGCGCGGCGGCCCGCGGGCTGAGGGGCGGGCGTGCCGCTGGAGGGCGCTATGTCGGTCTCGATGTCGGACGTGCGCGGACTGGAGGAGCGAGCCTTCAACGCCTGGCCGGCGCTGCAAACCGTTCTCATGGACGGCTGGCTGCTTCGGTTTGCAGACGGTTATACGAAGCGCGCCAACTCCGTGAATGCATGGGCGCCGACAAGGCACGTCGGAGACGTGATCACGCTTGCGGGTCCGCTCTATGCGCGCCTTGGCCTTCCGCTGATCTTTCGGCTGTCGCCATTGGCTGGCGGCGACAGCGATCGCCTGCTGGCGGACGCCGGCTTTTTTCGCGCCGACGAGTCGCTCGTGCTCACATCGCCGCTTGCGACGCGAGAGTGCGGCGATTCCGATATTACACTTGCGAGCGAAGCGGACCCTGCCTGGCGTGACGGCTTCGCCGGCGCCAGCGGGGTTCCGCCCGCCCGACGGGGCACGCATGATCGCCTGCTTGCTGCGATCCGGCTTCCGGCCGCCTTCGCCTGCCTGCGCGACAATGGCGTGCCGATTGCCTGGGGATTGGCCGTCGCCGAGCGCGGCAGGATCGGCTTGTTCGACATCGTAACGGATCCCGGCGCGCGGCGTCGCGGTGCGGCGCGCCGGCTCGTGACGGCGCTCTTGGCCTGGGGCGCGGAGCTCGGTGCGACCGGGGCTTATCTGCAGGTCACCGCAAGCAACGCCGCTGCGATCCGGCTTTACGAGTCCCTCGGGTTCCGGGAGGTCTACCGCTACCATTACCGTATTGCTGCCGAGTGAGGTTCCGGCTTTGCGCCTTGGCGGGGCCGCGCTACCAATTGAGGCTTAGCGACAATCCCTGGGAGGCGAGCCGAGATGAGCATTGCGGATCCGAACAAGACCATCGTCATCGGAGAGAACCCCTTCATCCGTCTCTCGGAGAAGGACGGCGATCCGAACTCCACCGACGCCAGTTTCTGGCGCGTGATCCTGTCACCGGCCGGCCCTGGCCACGTGCTTTATCTGAAAAGCGAGCTCACCGAGAACCGCTGGCGCATCTGGTCGGACAACATCGCCATGGCGCGCTGGCTGCAGCGCACCGTGCAGGGCATGCTCAACGCCGAGCTTGCGGATGAGTCGATTGCCTGCACGGAGGCGCGCTTCTCGCAATCCGGCGATGCCCGTTCGTTCTGGACCGAGCGGCTCGAGGCTCCCGGCGAGCATGTGACGCTCAGCTGGTACGATCTCGGCGATCCGCTGATGCTGCACACGCAACCGAACCAGGTCCCGGGCCGCAAGTACGGGCTGGGCACGATCCTCATACCGGCGCTCGGCACAAGCCTTGCGCGCAATGGCGTTCATGCCAAGGGCAAATCGTGGCCGCGTGTGCGCGAGGGCCGTCCCTTCTCGACGTCGGCGCTGGCTTTCGCAGAAAGCTGGACGGACGTGCGCTGACGCCGCCGGCGCCTTCGATCAGACGCGGGCCGCAAACGTGACCATGTCGGGCATGGGCCGCAGGGCATTGTAGCCCTGAAGGATCGTTGCGGTCAGAATGAGAGCGGCCAGCGTCGCGACGCCGGCCATCAGGAACCGTTGCGCCCGGCGCGCGGCCAGATGCCGGGACACAATGTTCGCCAAGGGCGCGTCGTCGTTGGCGGCGAGACGGCGCACGTCGGCCGCAAACGCGATGGACAGGCTGGAGCGGACGGTCATGGTCATGGCCGCATGCTGCCGCACCGGGTCCTCACAAAGTCTTAACGACGGCTCCGGTGGGCGCCGCTTTGACGGCGGGGTAAGCGAGGTGTTAACAGCGCGGTTGCGCCAGTCTGAGGGGACTCCAATGACTTATGATCCCGGCAACGTGTTCGCGAAAATCCTGCGCGGTGAGCTTCCCGCCCATAAGGTGCTCGAGGACGGCGACGTTCTGGCGTTCATGGACATCATGCCGCGAGCCGAGGGCCACACGCTGGTCATTCCCAAAGTCCCGGCAAGGAACCTGTTCGATGCCCCGCCCGGATGCCTTGCCGCCTGCATGGCCGCGGTGCAGAAGATTGCGCAGGCGCAACTCAAGGCGTTCAATGCCCAAGGCGCCACCGTGCAGCAGTTCAACGAGAGCGCCGGCGGACAGGTGGTCTTTCACCTGCATTTCCATGTCATCCCGCGCTGGGACGGTGTGCGCCTTGGCCCGCATACCGGGCAAATGGAAAAGCCCGAAATCCTCGCCGCCAATGCCGAGAAGCTGCGCCGCGCGCTCGCCGGCTGATCGGCCCCCCGGGATTAGTAGGTAAGCGATGCCTTGATGGCGATGAGCTCGGCGCGGCCGTCAGCATATTCCTCATAGGAGTGGCCGGAGCGGCGATACCAATACCGGCTGTTGGCCTCGTCGGGCTCGAGCTTGTGCAGGCAGGCGTGCAGCCAGCACGCCGTTTGATCGTCCTCGAACGCTTGCACGATCGCGTGCGCGCCGGCCCAGTCTCCGCCGAGAGCCCGTTCCGCCGCCTCGATCAGCTTCTCCCGGCTTGCCATTCGTTCCATCCCTTCACTCTGAGCGCGCAGCTCGGGCACGTGCCGCAGCCATAGCCCCAGGCGCGCCGCAGTCCCCGTTCGCCGAGGTAGCATGTAACCGTTTCCTCGACGATCAGGTCGACCAGCGGCCTGCCCCCGAGCCGCTCGGCCAGCGCCCAGGTCTCGGCCTTGGAGAGCCACATCAGCGGCGTTTCGATCTCGAACGGTCGATCCATGCCCAATGCCAGCGCGCGGGCAAGGGTCTGCAGGGTCTCGTTGCGGCAATCCGGATAACCCGAGTAGTCCGTCTCGCACATTCCGCCGACGAGCGTGGTCATCCCGCGCCGCCAGGCGAGTGCCGCGGCATAGGTGAAGAACAGAAGATTTCGCCCCGGCACGAATGTGTTGGGGAGCCCCGACGCGGTCATCTCGAAGGCGACGTCGCGGGTGAGGCTCGTGTGGCTGATCGTCCCGAGGGTCGGAAGCGCCAGCTCATGGTCCTCGCCGATCCGCGGCGACCAGCCGGGGAAGCCATCTTTCAACCGGGCCAGGATGACGCGGCGCTGGTCGAGCTCGATCCTGTGCCTTTGCCCGTAGTCGAAGCCGACCGTCTCCACCGATTCGAAGCGTTCGAGCGCCCAGGCGAGACAGACGGTGGAATCCTGGCCGCCCGAGAACAGCACAAGCGCGCGCTTGCCCTTGACTTCTCCTGGCACCTCGTCGGCCATGCTGCGAATTATCTCCGCGCCAGCAAGAACACGGCCTTCTCGCCGAGCAGATTGTGGACCGTCAGGGGCAGCGGCACCCAGGTGCCGAGACGCTGGCCCGATACGTTGAAGGCGACGGCGCGCTCGACGCGCGCGTTCACCGTCCGGCAAAGATCGGCGAAGTCCTTGATGGTGCACAGATGCGCATTCGGCGTCTCGTACCAGGGATCGGGGAGGTTCTGCGTCACCGGCATCCGGCCCGTGAGCAGAAGGCGCATCCGCACCTGCCAGTGGCCGAAGTTCGGAAACGAAACGATCGCGTGCCGCCCTATCCGCATCAGGTTCTCGAGCACCGGCTTCGGCCTGCGCGTCGCCTGAATTGTGAGCGACAGGATGGCGAAGTCGAAGGCGTCATCCGGATAGTCGTCGAGGTCGTAGTCGGCATCGCCCTGGATGACGGAGAGACCGCGCGACACGCAGGCATTGACCCGCTCCCGGCTGATCTCGATCCCGCGACCGTCGGTGCTCCGCGTGTCGGCGAGAAGCTGAAGCAGAGCGCCGTCGCCGCAGCCGACATCGAGCACACGCGCGCCAGGCGTGACCATCTCCGCGATAAGCTGATGGTCGACGCGGGCTTGGCGCATGGCCTCGCGATGTTCAGGCCGGGCGAGCATCAGGCAACCTCCCGGACGTCAGCTATCCCGCGCTTCTTCGCGGCCGAGCCGAGAAATCCGCGCACGGCCTTGAACAGCTCGGGCTCGTCGAGCAGGAAGGCGTCGTGCCCCTTGTTGCTCACGACCTCGACGAAGGAGACGTTCGCGGCGACGGCATTGAGCGCCTGCACGATCTCCTTCGACTCGCGCGTCGGATAAAGCCAGTCGGACGTGAACGAGACGACGCAGAAGCGCGTCTTCGTGCCGCGAAACGCGTTGGCCAGAACGTCGCCGTGTTCGGCGGCGAGGTCGAAGTAATCCATGGCGCGCGTGATGTAGAGATAGCTGTTGGCGTCGAAGCGGTCGACGAACGTCGAGCCCTGATGGCGCAGATAGCTCTCGACCTGGA
>CAYWBX010000067.1:0-8256 GCA_964456015.1 uncultured Hyphomicrobiaceae bacterium
GGAGCACATCGACCGGGTGGCAAAAGGCGAGCCCCCGGCCAATCCCGACCGGATGCTCAAGGTCTACCTGCAGAGTGAGCCGCGCTAAAATGCGCCTGGACGACTCGCTTGCTTCTGGTACCCGAACCGCGGACGCTGGCGATCAGACCCGTTGAGGACCAGCGCCGGGAGCGCCGGCGCCACGCCAAGGCGATCGCCGATGAATCAGGTCTTGGCCCGACACCCGTTCGAACGACGTCCCGTGTGACCTGACCCCCGTCAACCCATAGGAACCCCACATGCCTGCCTACAAGGACCCCGAGAACACGCTCGTCATGGACATGACGCACGGCCGCGTCGTCATCGAGATGCGCCCGGACCTGGCTCCCGGCCATGTCGCCCACATCAAGAAGCTCGTCCGCGAGGGCTTCTATGACGGCATCGTCTTTCATCGCGTCATCGAGGGATTCATGGCTCAGACCGGCTGCCCGCACGGCACCGGCACTGGCGGCTCGAAGTATCCAAACCTGAAGGCCGAGTTCAACCGCGAGCCGCACGTTCGCGGAACCTGCTCCATGGCGCGGGCCCAGAACCCGAACTCGGCCAACAGTCAGTTCTTCATCTGCTTCGACGATGCACGCTTCCTCGACAACCAATATACCGTGTGGGGCAAGGTGATCGAAGGCATGGAGAACGTCGACAAGATCAAGCGCGGCGAGCCCGTTCAGAACCCGGACCGGATCAAGTCCATCCAGGTTGCCGCCGATATGCCGTGAGCACGAAGCGGCGCGATGACAATCGGTCGATGCAACCAACGCGCCGTCGCGTTCTGCGCCTCGCCATCGCGGCCGGAGGCGCGGTCATGAGCAAGCCCAGCACAGGCGAGGCCCGGTCCCCGCAAGATCCGGCGGTCCGCACCGGCGCCGAAGTGCTGGCCTCCTCCGACTTCGCGCGCCTCAGCGGCCGGCGTATCGGTCTGATCACAAACCACACCGGTACCGTCGGGAGCGCCCATCTCGCCGATCTCTTGGCGACGGCTCGAGGCGTCACGTTGGCGGCAATCCTCGCGCCGGAGCACGGTTTCCGCGGGCGCATCGAGGCTGGCGAGAAAGTCGCCAACGACCGGGACGAGAGAACCGGCGCGCCGGTTCTCTCACTTTATGGGGCGACCCGGCAGCCGACGCCGCAGATGCTGGCGGGCCTCGACGCGCTCGTCTTCGACATCCAGGACATCGGCGCGCGCTTTTATACCTACATCTCGACCATGGGACTTGCCATGCAAGCCGCCGCCAAGGCGGACATGCCGTTCCTGGTTCTCGACCGGCCGAACCCGCTCGGGGGCGAGTACGTGTCCGGTCCCGTGCTCCTGCCAAACCTGCGGTCTTTTGTCGGCCAGTACACGATCCCGATCGTGCACGGGCTCACCGTCGGCGAACTCGCGCGCATGATCCAAGGTGAGGGCCTGCTGCCGGGACTCGATCGTCTCAATCTCGACGTGGTGCCGCTCGAGGGCTGGCGGCGGACCATGCGCTGGCCTGAGACCGGGCTTGCCTGGCAGCCGACGAGCCCGAACATCCCAAGTTTCGCCTCGGCGCTTGTCTATCCCGGCATCGGCCTGATCGGCGAGCTCGAGATGAACGAAGGGCGCGGCACCGACGTGCCCTTCCAGCAGTTCGGCGCACCCTGGCTCGACGCGCCTAGCCTTGTCGCAAGGCTCGCCGACGAAGGCATTCCAGGCGTCGATCTCGAGGCGGTGACATATGTCCCGCGTGCGATCCCGGGCGTTGCCGCGACCCCGAAGTTTCTCGGCGAGACGGTGAACGGCGTGCGCATCCACATTCGGGAGGCTGCCAAGGTATCGCCGCTCGAGCTTGGAGTTCAGGCCATTTCCCTGCTCGCCGCACAAGCGCGCCGCAAAGGCACGCGGCTCTTTCCATCAAACCTCGAGATGTTCCACCGGATCACCGGAACGCGTGCGATTGCCGAGATGCTTGCCGCGGGCGCACCCGGCAGAGCCGTCATCGACGCCTGGAGCGCTGAGGTCGCCGCATTCCGAGACCGGCGCAGGAGCTATCTCCTCTATCCGGCCTGACCGGCGCCGCTGGCGCGAACTTCTCGGATGTGGCAGAGGGGCCGACGGAAAGTCCCATGCGAACCGATCTCTTCGACTTCGATCTGCCCGACCACCTGATTGCGCTGAGGCCTGCCGAGCCGCGGGATGCTGCGCGTCTCCTGGTCGTCTCGCCGCCGTCGCCGCTCCTGCCGTGCGCCGAGCGCAGCGTCGGGCTCGAGGACCACACCGTGCGGGACTTGCCATCCCTTCTGCAGCCGGGCGATGCCATCGTCGTCAACGACACGCGCGTGATTGCAGCCGCGCTCTCCGGCCTTCGCCACCGCGACGGCAATAGCGCGCGCATCAGCCTGAACCTCCTGAAGCGTCTGGACGAGAGCCGCTGGCGGGCCCTCGCGCGCCCCGCAAAGCGGCTCAAGGTGGGGGATCGCATCGCGTTTGCGGCCGAAGGGCGCGTGTGCCTTGCCGGGGAGCTTGCCGGCACGGTGGTAACGATCGGCAATGCGGGGGAAGTGGAACTCGCCTTCTCGCTGCACGGCCCCTACCTCGACGAGGCGATCGCCGCGCTCGGCGACATGCCGCTGCCGCCCTACATTGCCCTGCGCCGCGCCCCGGACGCAGCCGACAGAACCGATTATCAGACCATGTTTGCGGCCCGCGAGGGCGCCGTGGCGGCCCCGACGGCGGCCCTGCATTTCACGCCGGCGCTGGCAGACGCGCTTGCCGCTCGCGGCATCGAGCGGCACACCGTGACGCTGCATGTCGGGGCCGGCACTTTTCTTCCCGTCAAGGCCTCAGATACGTCGGATCACAGAATGCACCCCGAGTGGGGTGAAATGAGCCCCGAGACGGCGGAGGCGCTCAACACCGTGCGCGCCCGCGGCGGGCGGATCGTGGCGATCGGCACGACCGCACTGCGGCTCCTCGAAAGCGCCGTGGACGAGGCCGGCTCGATACGTCCCTTCAAGGGCGAGACCAGCCTCTTCATCACGCCTGGCTACCGGTTCCGCGCCGTCGATGTGCTTTTGACCAACTTCCATCTGCCGCGCTCGACCCTGTTCATGCTGGTCGCGGCCTTCTCGGGCCTCGACACGATGCACGCCGCCTACGCCCACGCCATCGCCGCCGGCTACCGCTTCTACAGCTACGGCGATGCGTGCCTTCTCTTCCCTCAGCCCGGCTGAGCGTGCCGGGCAGATTGCGCATCCCCGAGCGCCGAAGCCGTTGTTCTTGCCGGTACTGCACGCTAAGGGATGGCGCCACGCCAGGTTTCCCGCGCTCCCGAGCATAACCGGCTTCCACGAGCGCGCATCTGCGAGGTCCCGATCCGCATGTCGTCGGCTGACGCCTTTTCCTTCCGCCTCCTCGCGCAGGACGGGCTTGCCCGCCGTGGCGTGATCGAGACGCCGCGTGGCGCGATCCGCACGCCGGCATTCATGCCTGTCGGCACCGTGGGCAGCGTGAAGGGTCTCTATCCCGAGCAGGTTGCCGAAGCCGGAGCCGACGTCCTGCTTGGCAACACCTATCACCTGATGCTGCGGCCGGGAGCCGAGCGAATCGCGCGCTTAGGAGGCCTCCACAAGCTGATGCGCTGGCCGAAGCCCATTCTGACCGACAGCGGCGGCTTTCAAGTGATGAGCCTGTCCGCGATCCGAAAACTCAGCGAGGACGGCGTCGAATTTCGCTCGCACATCGACGGCTCGCGCCACCTGCTGACGCCCGAGCGCGCGATCGAGATTCAGTGCCTCATCGGCGCCGACATCCAGATGCAGCTCGACGAATGCGTCGCCTATCCGGCCGAGCACCACGACGCCGAGCGGGCGATGCAACTTTCGTTGCGCTGGGCGGCGCGCTGCAAGGACGCGTTCGCGCGCCGCGCCGGGCCGGGGCAGGCGCTGTTCGGCATCGTGCAAGGGGGCGTCTATGCGGATTTGCGCCGCGCATCGGCCGAAGGGCTCGTCGCGCTCGATCTGCCGGGCTATGCCGTCGGCGGCCTCGCGGTGGGAGAAGGGCAGGCGACGATGCTCGCCACACTCGCAGCGACGCTGCCGCATCTGCCGCAGGAGAAGCCGCGCTATTTGATGGGCGTAGGAACGCCCGAGGATCTGATCGAGGCCGTGGCGCTGGGCGTCGACATGTTCGACTGCGTGCTACCCACCCGCAACGGTCGTCATGGCCTCGCCTTCACGTGGGCCGGCAAGGTCAACCTGCGGAACGCCCGCCACGCCGAGGATACCGCGCCGCTTGATCCTGCAAGCTCGTGCCCGGCCGCGCGCGATTACTCGCGCGCCTATCTGCATCATCTCGTCCGCTCGGGCGAACTCCTGGGCTCCATGCTTCTCACCTGGAACAACACGCATTTCTACCAGGAACTGATGAGCGCCATGCGCCGCGCCATTGAGGCCGGTCAATTTGCGCAATGGGCGCGCGAAACGAAGGCGAGACTTGCAGGCGGCGACGCCTGATGCCGCAGGACCCGCGGCGCCGTCGCCATCGACCCTCCCGTCGCGTGCGCCCGCCCGGCCGACCGGCCCACAGCGTCACTTCTTTTGCGCGTGCAAGAGGTTCGACTGCCCCGGTCGCCAGCGGTAGCCGAGGCTGAAATCGAAGGGCGGAGGCTTGCCCTTGTCGAACAGCGCCTTGAGCTGGGGCTGATATTGCCCTTTGAAAACGGGGATCGGCGTCGTGTAGCGGCCGTGCGGCTGCAGGGTCCACACCTTCTCATCGAAGTAGCGGACCGGTATGCCGCTGTCGTCCTGCAGAATGTTGACGCTCCGTGCGAGCAGCAGGTCGCGCACGCGCGAAAAGGCGCTGCCATGGAGCAGATAGGAGGCGCTCTTTATGAACGCATCCCCCGGCCCGAGCGACTCGATAAAGGGGATGAAGCCGCTCGCGGCAATGCCCTTGTTCTCGAGATTGGTCGAAAAATAGTAAAGCGTCCGTTCGACGTTGTCGGCGCCCGCGAAAGTGATCCTCACGGCCCGCGGCACGTCCCGCGTGGCAGGACCGTCCGAGTAGGACACGATCTTGCCATCGGGCAGGAGCCGCAGGTGCTCGACGTTGCGGATCGTTTTGTCCGAGCGCGCCATGAAAACGAAGAGGATCGGCAGCACCCCCGGCATCTGGCCGCTTCGCAGATGCCTGTCCATGTCGAGCGTGATGAAATAGCTGAAGCCCAGAAGATGGCGGATCGAGGTGCGCAGATGATCAAGCGCCGCTCCCAGGCTTCCGGGCCGCAGCCTCGCGACGTCCGGAATGGGCCCGACCGGTTCGAGACCCGCCAGCACGTAGGTCGTCGCATTGGGGAAGAACGCATTGGCGTAGACGAAATCCGGACCGCTGAAGGTGTAAAAAAGCGTCTTCGACGGCGATTTGAGATGGGCCGCGGAGAATGCCCGCACTTTGTTGAGCTGCTTGGCCTCAAGGCTCGCCCATTCCCTGTCGAGAGCGGCGGCGTGCGCTCTCCAGGCGGCCTCGCCGGTGAGGCCAGCGAGCGACGAACCGGGTCGCGCCGGCAGACCGGCCAGAAAGCGCGCGGTCTCGTCGGGTGAGGCGGGCGCCGCCGTGGCAGCGGCCGGTTGCGGCCGTTGGGCGCGCAGCGGGCTCTCGATCGCGCTCGCTGCGACGAGCACCAGTGCCCAGGCGATTGTGAAAGCAAATCTCGTCACGAAGACGTCCTCCTCAGGGGTGGCTCATGGTGCGACGGCAAATCTGCCCTGGCGGGTCAGGCGTCAAATGTGATCTGCAACCCGTCGTACGCGGGACTCACATGCGGCGGCAGCTCACTTGCCAGTTTCGCATAGTCGAGATCGACATGCAGATGTGTCAGGAACGCGCGCCGTGGCTTCAACCGCTCGATCCACTCCAGTGTCTGCGCCACGCTCCAGTGCGAGGGATGAGGGATGTAGCGCAGCGCGTCGACGATCCACACGTCGAGACCGGCGAGATGGGGAATCGATTCGGGCGGCAGACCGCTTACGTCCGGCGAATAAGCGACGTTGCCGATGCGGAAGCCGAGCGACATCATGTCGCCGTGCTCCTGCGGGATCGGCAGCGCCTCGATCGGGCCGGCCGAGCCATGGATGACGACCGGCCGCAGAGGATGGATGTCGTGGGCGTTGAGGATCGGCGGATAGTTTGAGCCCGGCGGCGTCACGAAGCAGTAGCTGAAGCGCGACGTCAGCGATGCCCGCGTCGGCGCATCGAAATGCACGTCCACGCGCTTGCGCATGTTGAACGCAAGCATTCTGAGGTCGTCGATGCCGTGCGTATGATCGGCGTGGTCGTGCGTGTAGAGGACACCGTCGATCTCGCCGACCCCGGCGTCGAGAAGCTGATCGCGCAGATCGGGCGGGGTGTCGATCAGCGCCCTGGTCCGGCCCCGCCCCGCGATGCGCTCGATGAGGGCGGCGCACCGCCGCCGGCGATTGCGCGGGTTTTTCGGGTCGCAGGCGCCCCAATGGTTGCCGACGCGGGGCACGCCCCCGGAGGACCCGGTTCCGAGCAACGTCAACCGGTAGCTCATGCCGCCTTGCTCCGAAGCAGAGCCGGCGGCACTTTCGTATAGCAGGCGAGAAAGTTCCGGGTGGTGGCAGAAGCGAGCTCGGCCGGCGTAACGCCCTTGATGCGCGCGAGTGCCGCCGCAGTATGAACAACGAGCGCTGGCTCGCAGAGCTTCCCGCGATGGGGCTCCGGAGCAAGGAACGGTGCGTCCGTCTCGACGAGGAGGCGATCGAGCGGCACCTGCAGCGCGATCGCCCTGAGCGCGTCCGACTTCTTGAACGTGATGATCCCCGAGAACGAGATCATGAGCCCCAGCGCAATGGCGCGGTCGGCCAGCGCCTGGCCGCCCGTGAAGCAGTGCAGGACGGCCTTGAAGGGGCCGCGCGCCATCTCCTCCTCGAGAATGCGGATCGTGTCCTCATCGGCCTCGCGGGAATGAATCTCGAGCGGCAGCCCGGTCTCGCGCGCGGCCGCGATGTGGCGCCGGAAACCCGTCGCCTGAGCCTCGGGCGGCGACTTCTTATAGAAATAGTCGAGACCCGCTTCGCCGATCGCCACGCACTTCGGGTGTGCCGCAAGACGCATGATCTCCTCGCAGGCAATGTCGAGTTCCTCGTGCGCATGGTGCGGATGGGTGCCGACGGAGAAGAAGACGTTGTCATGCGCCTCGGCAATGGCGCGGTTCGTACCAGACGTGCGAATGCGACTGGAGATGGTCACCAGCGCGCCCACGCCGGCCGCGCGCGCGCGGGCGATGCAACCGTCGAGGTCGCGGAAGAGTTCCGGGAAATCCAGGTGGCAATGGTGATCGACCAGCATCACGCGCCGCCCTTCCTCGCCTTTCCGGATTTGCCGCCGGCGGGGGCGGAAGGACCGGCCGCATCGGAATCGACGGGCGGAACATAGCGCGGAAACACGCCAACAGGCGCCGGCAGCACCGTGCCGGGAGCAAGGCGTCCGGCGGGACCGAGCGCGGCGAACGTGCGCGCCTCGGGCGGCTGGGCGAGGAGATCGAGCAGCTTGGCGGCCGAGGCGGGCATGGCCGGCTGCACGAGAATCGCGAGCTGGCGCACGACCTCGGCTGTGACATAAAGGATCGTGCCCTTGCGCGCCGTGGAAAGCGCCTTGTCGAACGGCCGCTCGCTCGCGAAGTACCGGTCGGTCTCGCCGATGACGTGCCAGACCGCATCGAGCCACGACTTGATCGCCTGCCGGTCCATGGCGGCCCGCGCGGCCGCATACATCGCATCCGCCGCGGCAAGGATGGCCGTGTCGGCGGCCGTGAACTCGCCCGGTGCCGGAACCCTTCCGTCGAAGCCCTTGGCGATCATCGACAGCGAGCGTTGCGCGAGGTTGCCGAGACCGTTCGCAAGGTCGGCGTTGATGCGCGTTGCGATTGCCTCGGGGCTATAGCTGCCGTCGCTACCGAACGCGCTCTCGCGCAGAAAGAAGTGGCGCACCTGATCGACGCCGTAGGCGGCGATGAGATCGAACGGATCGACCACGTTTCCGACCGACTTCGACATCTTCTCGCCGCGGCTCAGCATGAAGCCATGCGCGAAGATTCGCCGCGGCAGTGGCAGTCCGGCCGCCATCAGGAACGCCGGCCAGTAGACGGCGTGGAAGCGCAGGATGTCCTTGCCGACGAGATGCAGGTCGGCCGGCCAGAAACGGGCGTATTCTCCTTTGTCCGTAACGGGATA
>CAYWBX010000067.1:8266-9374 GCA_964456015.1 uncultured Hyphomicrobiaceae bacterium
CAGGCCGGTTGCGGTGACGTAGTTGTTGAGAGCGTCGATCCACACGTACATCACGTGCTTCGGATTCCCCGGTACTGGGATACCCCAGTTGAGCGTGGTGCGCGAGATGGAAAGGTCCTGCAGACCGCTCTCGACGAAGCTCACCACCTCGTTGCGCCGTTCAGGTGGCAAGATGAAGTCGGGATTGTCTCGATAGTGCGCGAGCAGGCGCTCCTGGTAGGCCGAGAGGCGAAAGAAGTAGGTCTCCTCCTCGGTCCACTCCACAGGCGAACCGAGCGGCTCGCGACGAACCCCGTCCGGCCCCACGGTCGTCTCCTTCTCGTCGAAGTAGGCTTCCTGGCGAACCGAGTACCAGCCCGAATACTTGGCGAGATAGATATCGTCGGTTCGCTCCGCCATGCGCCGCCAAAGCTCCGCGCACGCCTCGTGGTGACGCGGCTCCGTGGTCCGGATGAAGTCATCATAGGAACAGGCGAGCGCATCGGCCATGCGCCGAAAGACGGCCGAGTTGCGGTCGGCGAGCGCCTTCGGTGAGAGGCCCTCCTTGTCGGCCGTCTGCTTCATCTTGAGGCCGTGCTCGTCGGTGCCCGTCAGGAAGAAGACGTCTTTGCCGGACAGCCGCTCGAAGCGCGCGATCGCATCGCTGACAAGCGCCGTATAGGCGTGCCCGATGTGTGGAACGCCGTTCGGGTAGAAGATCGGCGTCGTGATATAGAATTTCTGGCGCGTGCTCATCCGCGGCTTCCTCGATGGTCCCGGTGCGGTCCGGTCTGATGCGGGTTCCGGCTCCCGGGACTAGGCCCGCGCGGCCGTCTCGATGCGGCGGAAGGTATCGAGAATCAGTGACTTGCGATCCAGATTGTAGGCGTCGGCCCCGCTCTTCTCGCGCACCAGTGTTTCCCACAGCTCAGCCCACGAGGCAAGCTTGGCCTCGGGTATGAGCCGCCGCGCCTGACCCGCCAAGATCTCGCCCGCGTCACGTCCCGCCCGGGCTCTGACGAAACCGGCGAGCGCCTTGAGCAGCAGATCGTAGAAGAGCTCGAAGCGGGCCTCGGCGGCAGCAGTGGCAAGCTCGTCGCCAAGCCCGTGAACGGCCGACCAGTCGATG
>CAYWBX010000068.1:0-9348 GCA_964456015.1 uncultured Hyphomicrobiaceae bacterium
AAGGTGTCGAGGAAATACGAGCCGAATCCTTCGTGCGGCAGGTCGATCGCCCGCACCACGATTCCGATGCTCCCGCCAGGCCTCACGACGCGCTTGAGCTCGCCGATCGCACGATCGGCGTCGCACTCCTCAAGGACCGTGACGCTGAAGGCGCAGTCGAACGTCGAATCGGCAAACGGCAAGTGTTCCGCGCTGGCGCGAACGAAGGTCATCGCCTCGGCCAAACCTTCGGACTGAGCAAGAGCCTTCGCCTCGCCAAGAAGATACGCATTGAGGTCGACCGACGTGAGCCGCACGTCCCGTCGCAGACGTCCGACGAGCTGGCGGCCGAGCGCGCCGGAGCCGCAGCCGACGTCCAGGACATGTGCTTCTTTCGGCGGCGCCAGGAAATCGACGAGGGTGCGGAACATTGCCTGATAGGTTGGCGCACCGGCGCGCTCCTCCAGAATGGCGACGCCACCGATGTGCGCACCGCCGACGGTGATCACGCTGAACCGCTCTGCAAGTCGCGCCGTTATGGGCGCCCACTGCGAGGCGGCCAGAAAGAACGGCATCAGCACGAGTGCCGGTCCGCTGCCTTCGATTCGATAGCTGATGCCAGCGTGCTGACCGTGGCGGGGGACAGATCTCGCGGGCCCCTCAGCATCGGGCGTGAAACCGCGCCCGAGGTGCTCGATCATGGCGGTTGCAAGCTCGTCCGGTCTGTCCCTTGCGACGTCCGACCAGCCGGTCGTCAGATAGTTCCGGAGCTCGATCAGCGTCGCGCCGGCCAGTCGCTTACAGGCCGCCTGCGACACCGGGATGCTGACGCCGCTGTCGCCGGTTATGATGGCGACGCGCGAGGCGATCGCCTGGAAGGCGGCCGGGTCGAGCCGAACGGGCACTGCGAATACGACCCCGGCAATTCGTTGCGGCGTGCCTTGTGCGAGAGCGGCGAGATCGCCCGGCATCTGGGTGGCGAAGTGCGCCGCTTGGAGACCGAGATGATCGAGGAGTGCGGCAAGGCGCACGCCGAGATCGCGAAACTCAGGCAATTGTTGTGCTCCTTGCGGGTGGTGTCCGGCGGTGGCGTGCCGGAGGTTTGCCATCCGGCGCGCAAGCAGGCAAGAAAGGCCCGGCATTCGGCGACGACAGAGCAGGCTTGCACAGTATGAAGGACCCCATGCTTCTCGTGACGATGCCGGCGGACGACCGCATCCGCGCGGTAATCGCCCGTACCGTCGGAGGCTCGGCCCGTATCGTTCATCTCTCTGACGTGCCAGCGGGCGGCCGGCGCGCCGCGCTTGACGAGGCGACGGTGGTGCTTGCCCGCAACACGCGCGATGAACTCGCGCCCGACGAGCTGCCGCTCATTTTCGGGGCACGGCTGCTTCAGTTCGTGACGGCCGGCGTCGATCACATCCCGTTGTCCGGCTTTCCCGACAGCTTGCCGATTGCCTGCAACGGCGGCGGATATGCCGAGCCGATGGCCGAGCACGCCGTTGCCATGACGTTTGCAGCGGCCAAGCGCCTAGTCGTGGAGCACAAGAAGCTCGAACGGGGAGAGTTCGACCAGTTCCGGCCGAACCGAATGCTGGCCGGCGCGACGTGCGGGATTCTGGGCTTCGGCGGCATCGGCGTCGCGACCGCCCGGCTCATGCGTGCTCTCGGGCTCAAGGTGCATGCCGTCAACCGGAGCGGCCGGACGGCGGAACCGGTCGATTGGATCGGGAGCACCGGCGATCTCGCCCAGCTGCTCGCCGCCGCCGACGTTCTGGTGCTGAGCCTGCCGTTGACCCGGGCGACGGCCGGCCTGATCGGCGCGCGCGAGCTTTCGCGCATGAAGCCGGACGCCATCCTGGTCAACCTTGCCCGCGGCGAGATCGTCGACGAGGCGGCGCTCTATGCCCATCTCGTGGCGAACGCGGCGTTCACGGCCTGCATCGATGCGTGGTGGGTCGAGCCGGTTCGCCACGGCTGCTTCCGCATGGATCATCCGTTCATGACGCTGCCAAACGTCGTCGCTTCGCCCCATAACTCGGCTTCCGTGAAGGGATGGCGGGAGACGGCCATCGCGCGTGCCGTCGCCAATGCGGTCCGGGTGTTCAAGGGCGAGGCGCCGCGCCACCTGGTGGCCGCTTCGGACCGGATGAATTGAGCGCGGCATTGCGGCTTGAGCCCGCCACCGCAGCGGGGGATGCCTTGTATCGCCGCTCGGCGGGGGCCGGCGACGCAGCGTGACGCACTTTCGCACACGACCTGCGGCAGCTAGGCTGCCGGTATAAGCTTGCCCCAGGTCCCGGCCGGACACCGGCGGTACGATTCCCAGGTGGCCCGGATGCCGTACGGCCCGTCAAACGGCGTCAACACAAGCCGGCGGATACGGCACCTGATGCGACGAAATCTGAAGGAGTAGAGCCATGAACGCACCCGTCACTGCGACATCGACCAAGGTGCCGTCCCACCGGATGCTCATCAACAACGAGTGGGTCGCGGCCGCCGACGGCCGCGAGCTGGCCGTGGAAGCGCCCGGGACTCGCACGACCATTGCCTTCGTGCCGCGCGGTGGGCCTGAGGACATTGACCGGGCCGTCAAGGCTGCTGCCGCCGCGTTCCCAATGTGGAGCCGCGTCGTGCCGCGCGATCGCGGTCGCCTGCTGCAACAGATCGCCGACCGGCTGGAGGCGCGCGTCGACGAGCTTGCCCGCATCCTGGCCGAGGAGACCGGCAACGCCATCCGCACCCAGGCGCGGGGCGAGGCCAAGAGCGCCGTCGACATCTTCCGTTACTTCGGCGGCCTCGCAAGCGAGCTCAAGGGCGAGACCATCCCGCTCGGCGAGCACGTCCTTTCCTACACCCGGCGCGAGCCGATCGGCGTGGTCGGGGCGATCATCCCGTGGAACGCGCCCGTGGCGCTCGCCGCTCTCAAGATCGCGCCGGCGCTCTGTGCGGGGAACACGCTGGTGCTCAAGGCCGCCGAGGACGCCCCCCTCGGCGTGCTGATGTGCGCGAAAATCTGCGCCGAGCTTCTCCCCAAGGGCGTCGTGAACGTCGTCACCGGACTGGGCGAGGAGGCGGGCGCCGCGCTCTCCGCCCATCCGACGGTGCGCAAGCTCTCGTTCACCGGCTCCACCGAGGTCGGCAAGATTATTATGCGCGCGGCTGCCGATCGCATCGTGCCGGTCAGCCTCGAGCTCGGCGGCAAGAGCCCTTCCATCGTCTACCCAGACGCCAACGAGGACTGGGCGGTCGACGGCATCATCGCCGCCATGCGCTTTACGCGGCAGAGCCAATCGTGCACGGCGGGCTCCCGTCTCTTCCTGCACGCCGACATCTTCGACGACTTCCTGGCGAAGCTGACGGCAAAGCTCGCCAAGCTGAAAATCGGCGATCCGCTCGATGAGACGACCGATATCGGCGCGATCATCAACGAAAAGCAGTTCCGGAAGGTGTGCGGCTACGTCGAGGAGGGGCTCAACCTCAAAGGAGCCAAGGTCCTGCTTGGAGGCCTGCCGCCGAAGGAAGGGCCCCTTTCGAAAGGCTACTTCGCCCTGCCAACGGTCTTCGCAAACGCTGCAAACGACTGGCGCATGACCCGCGAGGAGATTTTCGGGCCGGTCCTGGTCGCCATCCGCTGGACGGACGAGGAAGAAGCGATTCGGATGGCGAACGACACGCACTATGGCCTCGCCGGCTATGTGTGGACGCACGACATCGGACGCGGTCTGAGGACAGCGCACCGCATCGAGGCAGGCTGGGTGCAGGTCAATCAGGGATTGGGACAGTTCCCCGGCCAGTCCTACGGCGGCGTCAAGCAGTCGGGAATCGGCCGCGAGCACTCGCTTGAGGGGATGCTCGACAGCTTCACGCAGCGCAAGAACGTGACCGTCAACCTGATGGTGTGATCGGCGCCGGCGGTGACGGCCGGGACGAACTTTCGTTCGGCGACGGGTGCGGTCAACTGAGCGCCCGCCGATTCGTGCGGCGACGTCATAGTCACGTTCGGGGGATGGGACATGCGACTGACCGAAGAGGAGGAAGCCATGCTGGCAGGCGCCGAGGGGCCCGCCCGCCAGCAGGCGATGCAGCAGATCGTCAAGGTCGGCCGCTTCTTCGATGCCGCCGACACGGTGGCGGTGTCGCAGGTTCACATCATGGCCGATCCCGAGGCGCTCGGTCTCTCCGGCGTCGCCTATCTCGAATCGCTCGCACGTCTGCCGTGGACCGAGCGGCGCGTGCGCATCCCGACCGTGACCGATCCGCGCGGCGTCGACTTCGCCGCCTACAAGCGTCTCGGCCAGACCGAGGCCATGGCCGATCTCGAACGCCGGGCGACGGCCGCGTTCGAGGCGCTCGGCGTCATGATGACAAACACCTGCATCAACTATCAGTCGGTGATTCCGCCGGTGAAGGGTGAGCATGTCGCCTTCGGCGATACCGGCTCGTCGATCTACGCCAACAGCGTGCTCGGTGCGCGGACCAATTTTGAAGGCGGGCCTTCGGCGCTCGCTGCCGCGCTGACCGGCCGCACGCCACGCTATGGCTATCACCTGGACGCTCACCGTCGCGGCACGCACCTCTTCGAGATTGCCGACCGACCGCGCGACCTCGCCGAATGGGGGGCGCTCGGCGGCGTCATCGGTCGCGCGATGGGCTCCTACTGGGATGTGCCGGTGCTCGCCGGCTTGTCGGCACCGATCGCCTCCGACGAGATGAAGCAGTTCGGCGCCGCGCTGGCGAGCTTCGGATCGACGCCTTTGTTCCACATGGTCGGCGTGACCCCGGAGGCACCGAGCCTTGCGGCGGCATTCGATGATCGTCCGACGCCACGCGCCCACAAGCTTTCGAGGAGCGACATTGCAGATTTGATGTCGTCGTATCGCCCGAAGGACGATCGCCTCGACGTGGTCGTCTTCGCGGCGCCGCAGTTGTCACTGTTCGAGATGCAGACGCTTGCCGGACTCCTCGACGGCCGCCGCGTCTCGCCGAAGGTCACGCTGCTTGCGGCGACCTCGCCCGACATCAAGTCGGCGGCCGACCGGATGGGGATCACCGCCCGCATCGAGCAGTCCGGCGCCACCGTCCTGTCGGGGGTCTGCTTTTATCAGATGTATGCCCGCGAGATCGGTCAGGCGAACGGCTGGACCCGGCTCATGTCCAACTCGGCGAAGATCGTCAACATCCTGGGCGGCTACGGCTACGAGCCGGTCCTCGACAGCATGGCGGCCTGCGTCGAGAGTGCGGTGGCTGGCAGAATCGTCGGGGGGCCACAATGAGCCGCTCGGAGCGCGTCTATCGCGGCCATCCGGGACCCGGCTCGACGGTAGTCGGCGAAGCCCTGGTCGCCCGCGACAACTTCTCGGCCCGCTACGATCTCGACCTGAAGACGGGTGTCTTCTCGCGCCCGTCCCACAAGCTCTTCGGCGAGAGCTATGTCGGCAGGATCCTGATTCTGAACGTGGCGAAGGGCGGCGTTGCCACCGCTTGGATGCTGCGGGAGATGGTCCAGAGCGGCCGTGCCCCCAAGGCGCTGATCCTGAACTTCGCCAATCCGATCATGGCGCAGGGTGCGGCCTTCGCGGAACTGCCGCTGATCGACCGGTTTGACGTCGACATCACGGGGGTGATTCGAACGGGCGAATTGGTCTGCTGCGAACCGGGGACCGGCACGCTGCGCGTTGTCTGAACATTTGGTTAATGACTGGACTGTCTTGCACCACGGGGCAGCGGACTCGCATTAGGCGCAGCGTAACAATCTGAAATTCTTTATTTTTCATGGATTGCAAATTCTGCATGGCTCGGTGCGGACATTGTGCGTTGCAAAGCGGCATCGTCGAAACCATGTTGCAACACACAAAAGGACCCGAGAAACAGGGTCCAAACGAAGGATAATTGAACATGAGCACAAAGGCTTACGATGAGGCGCTGGACTTCATGCCCTCGCGCGCCGTCCGTGGCGGGGGTGGGGGGGTCGGCAGGCTGTTGGTGACGTTGCTCGAGGCGTTTGCGGATGGCCGGCGCGCCGAGGCCGACTACAAGCGGCTGGTGCGGCGCGGGATGGACCCGAGCGAAGCCGTCCATCGTGCTTTCGCGGGCAGCGACCGCAAATGACCGCCGGGCCGCGGCGCGAGCCGCAGGCCAGAGCCTGAGAGATGAGGGCGCTCCCTTGAAAAGGGGTGCGCCCTTTTTCTTGTGGCGCAAGGCGGCCCATAGCGCGCCGCGCAGGGCCCTGCGCTGCGGACACTTCCTGCCGCGACCAGAGATTGCGATATTTGCCGTTTCCACGGCGTGCCGGTTCCAAGCCGGACGAGGCCTAACGGCACGCGAGAAGGGACGCTTGCTACGAGGGGAGTAACGCCATGCGGCTCAAGGACAAGGTTGCCATCGTGACCGGCGCGGCCTCGGGGATGGGAGCTGCGACCGCGCGCATCTTCGCGCGGGAAGGGGCGTTTGTCGTGCTAACCGACATCAGCGAGGCCGACGGGCAACGCGTCGCCCGCGAGATCGGCAACCGGGCGCAGTTCATCCGGCACGATGTCTCGAAGGAAGCTGACTGGGCGAAGGTCGTCGCCGAGACCGTCAGGGCGCACGGCCGCATCGACATTCTTGTAAACAATGCCGGCGTCTCGGGCTCCGATCCCGACCGCTTCTCGCTCAAGACCTGGGACGAGCAGATGGAGATCAACGCCAAGGGGGTCTTTCTCGGAATGCGCGCCGTGATCCCCGAGATGCAGAAGGCCCGCAAGGGCTCGATCGTCAACATCTCGTCGATCTCCGGGATTGCCGGTCAGAGTTTCGTGCACATGGGCTACAACGCCGCCAAGGGCGCGGTGCGCACCATGACCAAGGCCGCTGCGGTCCAGTTCGGCCGCGACAATATCCGCGTCAACTCGGTCCACCCCGGCGTCATGCCGCCGATGAAGACCTCGAAGCTCAGCGCCGATCCGGAAGTTCGCGCCCGAGTTCTGAAGGCGATTCCGATGGGGCGCTTCGGCGAGGTCGATGAAGTCGCCAATACCAACTTGTTCCTGGCCTCGGACGAGGCGTCCTACATCACGGGCGCCTAGATCGTCGTCGACGGCGGCTTCATCGCACAGTGACCGGTCGGCCTGTGCGCCGGCCGGCCATGCCGGGCGCCCGGTCGAGGGGCGTAAATCGCGGTGCCCGCCTTCCGGCCGAGCCTGTCCCGGGATCCTGTCAGGCTTCGCCCGCGGGCGAGGCGGTCGACGAAGCGCGCTTGACACGGGCGCGCGGCGGCGTTTCCTCAGCGCAGACAACCCGAGTGGAAACCGAAGAGCAGGAGAAGCGCCCGTGGCCAAGAGCCCTAAGAACCAGTTCAATTGGGACGACCCGTTCCTGCTCGACGACCAGCTCAGTGACGACGAGCGGATGATCCGCGACACCGCGCGCGAATATTGCCAGTCCAAGCTCCTGCCGCGCGTCACGGAGGCCTATCTTTCGGAAACGACCGATCGCGAGATCTTCCGTGAGATGGGTGCGCTCGGTCTGCTCGGCGTGACCATCCCGGAGAAATACGGCTGCGCTGGCGCCAATTACGTCTCCTACGGCCTCGTGGCGCGCGAGATCGAGCGCGTCGATTCGGGCTATCGCTCGATGAACTCGGTGCAGTCCTCGCTGGTGATGTACCCGATCTACGCCTACGGCTCAGAAGAGCAGCGATTGAAGTACCTGCCCCGGCTCGCCAGCGGCGAATGGGTCGGCTGCTTCGGCCTCACTGAGCCCGATGCCGGCTCCGATCCCGGGGGCATGAAGACTCGCGCGGAGAAGGTCGCCGACGGTTATCGGCTCAACGGCACCAAGATGTGGATCTCGAACGCGCCAATCGCGGACGTGTTCGTGGTCTGGGCGAAGTCCGAGGCGCACGGCGGCGGGATCAAGGGCTTCATTCTCGAGAAGGGCATGAAGGGCCTCTCGGCGCCCAAGGTTAGCGGCAAGCTCAGCCTGCGCTGCTCCATTACCGGCGAGGTGGTGATGGACAACGTCGTTGTGCCTGAGAGCGCTCTCCTACCGAACGTGCAGGGACTCGCAGGTCCCTTTGGCTGTCTCAATCGCGCGCGCTACGGCATCTCGTGGGGCGCGATGGGGGCCGCCGAGGACTGTTATCACCGCGCCCGCCAGTACACGCTCGACCGGAAACAGTTCGGCCGTCCCCTTGCCCAGACGCAGCTCGTTCAGAAGAAGCTCGCCGACATGGTGACGGAGATTTCGCTCGGGCTGCAGGCGTCGCTGCGCGTCGGACGGCTCTTCGACGAAGGCAAGATGGCGCCGGAAATGATCTCCATCGTCAAGCGCAACAACTGCGGCAAGGCGCTCGACATCGCGCGCGCCGCCCGCGACATGCATGGCGGCAACGGCATTCAGATCGAGTATCATGTCATGCGTCACGCGGCGAACCTCGAGACCGTGAACACCTACGAGGGCACGCACGACATCCACGCGCTGATCCTCGGCCGTGCCATCACAGGCCTGCAGGCGTTCTTCTGAGCCGCAGCGGGCCGGGCATCGGCCGTATCGTGCACGGGTGAAGTTGCTTGCCGGCAGGCCACAAGCGGTAAGCCTTCGTCGATCTGTGCTGCTCGAGAGGAGCGCAACAGCGGTGTTGCAAGGCACGCTCGCCAGCTTTCTGCTCGCTTTCTCTGCGCTGTTCTCGATCGTCAATCCGCTCGGCGGCGCTCTGATCTACAGCCAGGTGACCGCCGCTGTCGCGCAGGATGAGCGGCGTCGGCTGGCCTGGCGGGTTGCCCTTTATTCCGCCATGGTCATGCTGGTCGCGCTCTGGGCCGGAACGCCGCTTCTCGGCTTTTTCGGCATTTCGCTCAGCGCGCTTCGGATCGCCGGCGGTCTCGTCGTCGCCGCGCACGCCTGGGAGCTTCTTGCCGTTCCCGAGCACCAGGAGGACCGCAAGCAGAAGCAGGCGACCTCCGGCGATGCGGCGGCGGACATCGCATTCTTTCCCTTGACCATGCCCTTCACCACCGGGCCAGGCACGATCTCAGTCGCCATCGCGCTCAGCGCGGGCGGCCCCACCATGGGGACCGCAGCCATTCCATTCTATGTCGGCACCACGGTTGCCGCGCTTCTGGTTGCGCTGATCGTCGGCATCGCGTATGCGTCCGCCGACCGCGTGGTGGCGCTGCTCGGTCAGGCACGCTCGCGCGTCGTAACGCGGCTCGCGGCCTTCATCCTGCTCTGCGTCGGCGTGCAAATTCTCATCACGGGTCTGCGCGACGCATTCGGGCCGATCGCCGCGGCGCCAGCTTAGGCGGAGGCTAACCGCGCAAGAACCCGAGCAGCAGGTCGATCGTGCGCTCCGGCTGCTCCTGCTGCACCCAGTGACCGGCGCTTTCG
>CAYWBX010000069.1:0-2430 GCA_964456015.1 uncultured Hyphomicrobiaceae bacterium
CCAGCATGTCGGTGATCGCCGGGCCGAAGCCGGCGTGGGTGACATCTGCCGGCTCGAAGCCGCCGACCTGGGTGAGCAGCGCGCATCCCAGATTCGACACCGAGCCGACGCCGTTGTGCGACATCCGCAAGTCCTTTCCCTTCGCCTTGGCCGTGGCGATGAACTCGCCGAGCGAGCTCACGGGATAGTCCTTGCGGGTGTAGATGATGTTGGGCGTCGTCACCAGGACGCCCAGGTAGTCGAAGTCGGTGCGCGGGTCGTAGGGCAGCTTCGGATTGACGGCGAGAGCAGCCGCGTGCGTGCCCATGTGCGCGATGCCGATGGTGTAGCCGTCCGGCTTGGCGTTCCGGCCGCGCAGCGAGCCCGTCGCGCCGCCGGCGCCCGCGACGTTCTCGACCAGGATCTGCTGGCCGAGGTGCTTGGACATTTCCTCGCCGATGATCCGGCCGGTGACGTCGGCGGCCCCGCCGGCCGCAAACGGAACGATCATCGTGATCGGCCGTTCGGGAAAGGCCTGTGCGTAGACCTCCGAGCCCGCGAGCGCGAGGACCAAGGTCGCTGCCGCGAGCGGGGTGCGAATGCAGTCGGCGATGATCCTCAGTGCGTCTCGAAGTTTCGGCATCCCGGGCTCCCTGCGTCGTCTCCGCCAACCGATCCATGACCTGGCCTGCAGGCCGGCGACCCGGTTGGCACCGATGCGCATCCTGCACATTTTCCGCGACTGATCTACACTGCGCACATCGTCAAGGAGACGTCGCGGAGCCTTAAGCAGATGCCCAAGCGGATCGCCCTCATTCATGCCGTCGCCGTCGCCATGGAGCCGGTCGCGTCGGCATTCCGCGAGATCTGGCCGCAGGCGGAGTGCATCAACCTGCTGGACGACTCCCTTTCGGTCGACCGCGCCAAGACCGCCGAGCTCACGCCGGCGATGGCGGATCGGATCGCACGCCTCGCGGCTTACGGCCGGATTGCGGGGGCGGACGGGATTCTTTTCACCTGCTCCGCGTTCGGATCGGCGATCGAGCAGGTGGCGCGAGCGGCCCACTGGCCCGTGCTGAAGCCCAACGAGGCGATGTTCGAGGCTGCCCTTGCGGCCGGCCGACGCATCGGGATGCTGGCCACGTTCGAGCGCTCGATTCCATCCATGGAAGACGAGTTCCGCGAGCTCGCGCGGCGCCATGGATCGGCTGCGAGCATCCACTCGGTCTGCGTCCCCGAGGCGATGGCTGCATTGCAGCAGGGAAACGCCGAGCGTCACAACGCCTTGCTGGCGGCGGCCGTGCCGCGACTTGGGCCGTGCGATGCAATCATGCTGGCGCAGTTCTCGACCGCACGGGCGGAGCGGGCCGTCGCTGCGGCGACTGCCGCCCCGGTCCTCACCAGTCCGGGGGCGGCGGTGCGAAAGCTCAGATCGATGCTTGCTGCATGAGTTTTTGAGCGGATCGGTTCAGTTCTTCCGGATCAACGGATCGTCGACGGAGAGCCCTGTCGAGTTCGACGCCGATCCGCTCGCCGTCCGTCCAGGCCATGCGCCCCTCGAACTGACGGATTCCGATGATGCGGACGGTCACGGGCGTTCCTTCCGGCGCGAAGCCTGACGGCGCTCGGCCCACCCGGGACTCGTGATGCGTCCGTCGCTCTCAAGGCCAAAACTGTGGCCTGCTTCCGCCATGCGCCGCAAGGCGAGCGCTGCAGGCTCCTCGCCGCAGGCCGGACGTTGCGGAGCGGTGCGAAGGGATGTGAAAAAGGACCGCCGACTGTCGAAAGAGGAGCTTGTCGGCGCCAACCGAAAGCCGGCGAACGCAGTGAAAGCCGCCGCCCAGCACCCGCGCTGCGATCGGAAGGACCGGGCGCGGAGGAGAAAGCCAATGACCAAACCCGCGCCCATTCCCGGGCTCACAGGTATCGAGCATATTGGCCTCACGGTGCCGAGCATCGAAGAAGCGACGCGCTTCTTCACGGACGTCATCGGCGCCGAGGTGCTTTATGATATCGGACCGTTCGAATCGGCCGACGACTGGATGGCGAGCCATCTCGCCGTGCATCCAAGGGCGCGGATCAACAAGATCCGCGTGATGCGCGCAGCCAACGGCCCGACGCTCGAGCTTTTCGAGTTCACGGCTCCGGACCAGCGCACGACGTTGCCCCGGAACAGCGACTTCGGCGGCTGGCACATCGCCTTTTACGTCGACGACATGGATCGGGCGCTCGCGGCGCTCAGGGCGCACAAGTGCCGCATTCAGAGCGGGCCCGTGAAAATGACGGAGGGGCCGAGCGCCGGCCTTTCCTGGCTCTACTTCCAGGCTCCCTGGGGACAGCAGCTCGAGCTCGTGAGCTATCCCGACGGCATCGCCGCCTACCGCACGCTCGCAAAAGACGTCTGGCGGCCGAGGTAGCGGACGGCATCGACGTCCGCCGCCGGCCAGCAAC
>CAYWBX010000069.1:2440-9313 GCA_964456015.1 uncultured Hyphomicrobiaceae bacterium
GGCTGGACGAACGAGTTCGGCGGACCCGCACGCCAAAGCTGTGGCCTGTCTCAAGCCGCCCGCGCATCCTCGAGCGTCATGGCGGCGCACTTCTCGCCAATCATGATCGACGGCGCATTCGTATTGCCGCCGACCACCTGCGGCATGATCGAGGCATCGGCGACGCGCAGACCCTTGATCCCGTGCACGCGCAGGCGCGGATCGACGACGGCGTCGGCTCCGACGCCCATGCGGCAGGTGCCGACCGGGTGCAGGTTCGAGACCCCGCGATTGCGCAGGTCCTCGATCAGGTCCTCTTCGCGCATCACGGCGGGACCCGGTTGGATCTCTTCGGCAATGTACGGCTTCAAGGCCGGCTGCTCGGCAAGTTTGCGCGCAAGTCGCATTCCATAGAGCATCGCGTCGATGTCGTAGGCCGTCTCGAGGAAGCGGAATTCGATCCTGGGCGGCGCCAGAGGATCCGGGCTCTTGAGGCTGACGCGACCGCGCCCTTCGGGCCGCAGATGCACCGGCGAGATCGAGAACCCCGGCCACTTGTGGGCGTAGATGCCGTTGCGGTCCCGGCTCTGGATCGACCAGAGGAACAGGTTCATCTGCAGATCGGGCCGGTCGAAGCGCGGATCGGAGCGCACGAAAATGCCGGCGAGCGTCGAGATGCCCGCAAGCGGGCCGTTGCGGCCGAGCATGTAGCGAATGCCGGCCGTCACCTTGCGCACCGGCGAGAGCGCGAGATCATTGAGCGTCCCGGTCTTCGTCGAACGCCAGGCGACGTACGAATTGAAATGGTCGTGCAGGTTGGCGCCGACAGGTGCCAGGTCGCGCACCACCGGGATGCCCATCTCCTGCAGGTGCGCGCCGGGTCCGATGCCCGACAGCAGCAGAAGCTGGGGCGAGCCGTAGACGCCGCCCGAGACGATGACCTCGCCACGCGCCCGCGCCGTTCGCAATCCCTCCGGCGTGCGATACTCGACGCCGACCGCCCTGCCAGCCTCGATGAGAAGCCGGGTCGCATGCGCCATGGGCGTGACGACCAGGTTCTTGCGGTTTCTGGCCGGCTTCAGGTAGGCGGTCGCCGCGCTCCACCGGCGGCCGTCGCCGACCGTCGCCTGATAGTAGCCGACGCCCTCTTGCGTGGCGCCGTTGAAGTCGGGGTTTCGTGGAATCCCCGCCTGTACCGCCGCTTCGATGATGGCGTCGATGATCTCGCTGCGAAAACGGCTGTCGGAGACGCGCAAGGGACCGCCGACGCCGTGAAATTCGTTCTCGCCCCGCGCCTGGTCCTCGGCCTTGCGGAAGAACGGCAGGACGCTCGCGTAGTCCCAGCCCTCGCAGCCGCGCTGGCGCCAGCCGTCGTAGTCGGCCGGCGTTCCGCGCATGTAGACCATGCCGTTCAGCGACGAGGTGCCGCCGAGCATCTTGCCGCGCGGCTGATAGGACGTGCGTCCGTTGAGGCCAGGGACCGGCTCGCTTTCGAACTTCCAATTGTAGACATCGTGCGTGTAGAGCTTGTGATAGCCGACCGGAATGTGAATCCAGGGATAGTCATCGCGCCGGCCCGCCTCGAGCAGGAGAACCCGATAGCGACCGTCCTCCGAGAGCCGTGCGGCCACGGCGCAGCCGGCCGAGCCGGCCCCCGTGACAATGAAATCGAATAATTCGCTCTCCATGGCGCCCCCTGTGTCCTGCTGCGGGACCCGGCCAGCAGGCCAGCCCGCGAGGTGGAGGATGCACGCTGGGCGGGCGTCGCTCAACTCCCGCGCCGTCAGGCGAGGCTTGCAGATGCGGCAGAGTGCGCTGCGACCGCACGCAGTCTTCGCGGCTCCTGCGTCAACCGTGTGTCAGCAAGCGCCGTTGAGGGCCGCTCGCGGGACCATTATCACTGGGCGTCGGGAATCAACGGCACGCTCTCGCAGCATCTGTCCGGGAACAGGATCATGCGCATCGTCGTCATCGGCTCGGGCTACGTCGGTCTGGTCTCAGGCGCGTGCTTCGCCGACTTCGGCCATGACGTGGTGTGCGTGGACAAGGACGCCGCCAAGATCGCCCGGCTCGAGGCCGGCGACATCCCGATCTTCGAACCGGGTCTCGAGGAGCTTGTCGCCAGCAATGTCAAGGCTGGCCGCCTCGCCTTCACGACGGACCTTGCCCGCCAACTCGACGGCGCCGAGGTTGTCTTCCTTGCCGTCGGCACGCCGTCGCGCCGCGGCGACGGCCATGCCGATCTCACCTCTGTCTACGATGCGGCACGAGAAGTAGCCCTCGGCGCCACGGGACCGCTGGTCGTCGCGACGAAATCCACCGTCCCCGTCGGCACCGGCGACGAAGTCGAGCGCATCATCCGCAAGTGCCGGCCTGAGCTCGACATCGAGGTCGCCTCGAATCCCGAGTTCCTTCGCGAAGGCTCTGCGATCGAGGATTTCAAGCGGCCGGATCGCATCGTCATCGGCGCCAACGAGCCACGCGCGCGCGACGTGATGGCCGAAGTGTATCGGCCGCTTTATCTCAACGCGCCGCCGATCCTCAACACGAGCCGGCGGACCTCGGAGCTCATCAAGTACGCCGCGAACGCCTTTCTCGCCACCAAGATCACTTTCATCAACGAGATCTCCGATCTTTGCGAGCGGGTCGGAGCCAATGTGCAGGAGGTGGCGCGCGGCATCGGGCTTGACGGCCGGATCGGCACCAAGTTCCTGCATGCCGGCCCCGGCTACGGCGGTTCCTGCTTTCCGAAGGACACGCTCGCCCTCATCAAGACGGCGCAGGACTATGAGGCGCCTCTGCGCATCGTCGAGACCGTTGCGGCGGTCAATGACCAGAGAAAGCGCGCCATGGCGCGCAAAGTCATCGCCGCCATGGGCGGCTCGGTGCGGGATAAGACCGTCGCCGTGTTGGGGCTCGCCTTCAAGCCCAACACGGACGACATGCGCGAGGCCCCCTCGCTCGCGATCATCACTGCGCTCGAGGACAACGGAGCGATAGTTCGCGGCTATGATCCGGAAAGCATGGCGCAGGCGCGGCCGCTGCTGCCCCGGGTGACCCTCTGCGCCTCGGCCTATGAGTGCATTGCCGGAGCCGATGCCCTGGTCATCGTCACCGAGTGGAACGAGTTCCGCGCCCTCGACATGCGGCGGGTCAAGTCCCTGCTCCGGACGCCCGTCGTCGTCGATTTGCGCAACATCTACCGACCCGATGACATGGCGCGACTCGGCTTCCGCTACCACAGCGTCGGCCGGCAGTCCGTTTGAACCGGCGGGCAGGTCCGGCCGCAACCTATCGCCGTAGCCGTCGCGGCGCTCTCCCCCGCCGCTGTGAGCGGGACCGGCCAGTTATCGTCCCTTGCCCGCTCTTCCCGTGTCTTCCGCCTTGCGCGATCCCTTGCGAGGCGATGGCGCGGCCCCTAGGCTCAACGCAATCGCCGCGCCGGCGCCAGCCGTGGCCGGCAGGGAGCGGAACGAATTCGCTGGAGGAGACGCGATGGCATTCGATGCGAACAAGAAGGATATGACCATCGCCGTGATCGGCACCGGCACCATGGGTCGTGGCATTGTGCAGGTCTCGGCGGCCGGCGGCATGAAGGTCATCGCATTCGACGAGAAGCCGGGAGGTGCCGAAGCCGCGCGCGACTTCTGCGCCAAGATGCTCGAGCGCAACGTCGAGAAGGGCTTGACATCGCCGGCTGACGCCAAGGCCGCAGTCGAGCGGATCACGGTTGCCCGATCGCTCGCCGACTGTGCAAAGGCTGACGTCATCATCGAAGCCGTGTTCGAGCGGCTCGACATCAAGCAGGACCTTTTCGAGAAACTTGATGCGATCACCGGGCCTGACACGATCATCGCCTCGAACACCTCGTCGCTGCCGGTGACCGCGATCGCTGCGCGCACCAAGCACCCTGAGCGGTGCGCCGGCATGCACTTCTTCAATCCGGTCCCTCTCATGCGGCTGGTCGAGGTCATTCCGGGTCTCAAGACGGCGCCCTGGGTCTCCGACGCCCTGATGACCGTCGGGCGGCGGATGACGCGCGAGCCGGTGCTTTGCGTCGACAGCCCGGGCTTCCTGGTCAATCACATCGGCCGTGGCCTCGGGCCCGAGACGCAGCGCATCCTCATGGAAGGCATCGCGACCCACGACGAGATCGATCGCATCCTGACCGGCGCCCCCGGCTTCCGCATGGGGCCCTTCACCCTGAGCGACATGGTCGGCATCGACGTCGGCAATGCGGCGATGACGTCGATGTACGAGCAGTTCTTCCACGAGCCGGCTTATGCGCCGACGCCGCTGATGGCGCTGCGCGCCGCCGGCGGCATGTTCGGGCAGAAATCGGGCTCTGGCTGGTATGCGTACAAGGATGGCAAGAAGATCGAGCCGCCGGCGAAACCGGCGCCGGCCATGAAGCCGGACCAGATCGACGTTTGGGTGCGTCCGTCGGATCACAACCAGGACCTTCAGGAGCCCTTTCTCGCCTATCTCAAAGCGCAGGGCTTCCGTGTCGAGACCGGAACGCAGCCATCGAAGAACGCGCTGATCGTCATCACGCCGATCGGTTATGACGTGACGACCGCCGTTGCCGAGCTCAAGCTCGACGGCGCGCGCACCGTTGCGGTCGACGTTCTGTTCGGCCTCAAGGGGCCGCGCACGGTAATGGTGACGCCGGCGACAGACCCCAAGTACCGCGACATGGCCCATGCCATGATGGCCGCCGACGGACAGCCCGCCATCGTCATCAACGACAGCCCGGGCTTCGTCGCCCAGCGCGCCGTGGCGGCGATCATCAACGTCGGCTGCAACGTGGCGCAGCGCGGCGTTGGCGTCCCGGCCGACATCGACAAGGGCGCCAAGCTTGGATTGGGCTATCCATTCGGGCCGATTGAATGGGGAGATCGCATCGGCCCGAAACGCGTCCTGTTCATCCTCGAGCGCCTGCAGGAGTTCTATCGCGAGCCGCGCTACCGGCCCTCGCCTTGGCTCAAGCGGCGCGTGATGCTCGGCTTGCCGCTCTCGGCGCCGGAAGGAAAAGTGCGGTGACTTCGCGTGCGGCCAGACGTGTCTTCCGGCAGTCGTGTCTTGGCGCCGTCACCGCCGCAGCCCTGTGGCTCCCTGCTAGCGGGGTCGCAGCGTCCCTTCCGATTCCTTACGTCTATGTGGCTTGCATCGCAGGCGGCTGGATCCTGTCGGGCGGCCAGACCGTCACGCTGACAGGCTGGCGCGCCGAAACGCCGCTCGCTACCCTTGAAGGAAAAACGGTTCGCATCGAGGGGATGCTGTCGCCAACGGGCTTTCTGGCTGAGAAGGCGGAGATCGTCGCCGACGGGTGCAGACCGGAATTGCAGAAGGCCGAGGCGCTTTGCAACCCCTGTCTGACCGCACCGCCGCAGCCGCCACCCATGCCGCCGAGCGGGCCGCGAAAGTAGGCAGACTCCTCCGGCAATGTGCCCGGGCACGACCTGACGCAATCAGACCATGAGGAACAGAACGCCCATGTCCTTCGACCGCCTCTTCTCGCCCAGGGCCATCGCGATCATCGGCGCGTCGCAGGACCTGACCCGCATCAGCGGACAGCCGATCCAGGCGCTGCGCAACGCCGGCTACAAGGGACAGGTCCATCTCGTCAATCCGCGGTACAAGGAGCTGCACGGACAGCCCTGCTTTGCGAGCGCCAAGGACATCGGCGCGCCATGCGACCTTGCCGTCATTGCCGTACCGGCGGCCGGCGTGCCGGCGGCGGTGCGCGATTGCGGCGCGGCGAAAATCCCGTTCGCGATCATTCTCACCGCCGGCTTCCGCGAGGCCGGCCCCGAGGGTCGCGCGCTCGAGGCGGAGCTCGCGCGTGCGTGCAAGGAAGCCGGCGTTCGCGCCATCGGTCCCAATTGCCAGGGCGCGCTGTCCACGCAATCGCGCATGTGGTGCGTCTTCGGCAGCATCGCCAACGAGACGGAACTGACCCCGGGCCCTGTGTCCTGCGCCTTCCAGTCGGGCGGTTTCGGCTATGCGGTCGTCAACCTCGCCGAGGCGCAGGGCATCGGCTTCCGCAATGTTGTCTCGACCGGCAACGAGACCGATATCACCATGCCGGAGCTGCTGTCGGAGTTTCTCGACGATCCGGGCACCGAGCTTGCCTTCGGCTACATGGAAGGCACACCGAACGGGCGCGCCCTGCTCGATCTCGGCCGCAAATCGCTCGAGCTGGCCAAGCCCGTGCTCATCTGGAAGGGCGCGCAGACCGACATCGGCACCAAGGCCGCGGCCTCGCATACCGCCAACATGACCGGCAACTATGACCTCTTCCGCGCTGCGTTTCGCCAATCCGGCCTCATCGAGACACAGGACGTCGAGGAGATCGTCGACTTCGCCAAGGTGGCGGCCCAGCGGCGCTGGCCCAAAGGCCGTTCGATCGGGGTCCTGTCGATCTCGGGCGGTTCCGGCGTCGTCTTTGCCGATCGCGCGGCGAAAGAGGGGCTGACGCTGCCGAGCTTCGCGCCGGACACCTTCAAGGCGCTGCGCGCCATCATCCCGTCGTTCGGGGCGGCCGACAACCCGGCCGACACGACGGCAGCCGTCATCAACGACATCGCGCTCTTCACCAAGACGCTCGAGATCGTGCTCGCCGATCCGGGCATCGACCAGCTCTCGCTGCTGCTCGCCTCGCTACCGGGAGCGCCTGCGCTCAAGTGCGCGCAGGCGATCTCGGCGGCCGCGAAGAAGACCGACAAGCCGGTGCAGGTGGTCTGGTCCGGACGCAAGGCCAAGTCCGAGGAAGCCTGGCAACACTTCGTCGAGAACGGCATCCCGTTCCTTCCGACGCCCGCGCGCGGCGCCAAAGCCGCGGCGACGCTCGCCAAGTTCGCTGAGGATCGGCGCCGCCTCATTGGCCGCCGC
>CAYWBX010000070.1:0-9309 GCA_964456015.1 uncultured Hyphomicrobiaceae bacterium
GCTGGGAGTAGGAGGAGACCGGCCGCGGCGGCTGGGAGATCGTGGTGACCGAGATCCCGTATCTCGTTCAGAAGAATCGCCTCGTCGAGAAGATCGCCGAGCTGATCCAGGAGAAAAAGCTGCCGCTCCTTGGCGACATGCGTGATGAATCGGCGGAGAACATCCGACTCGTTCTGGAGCCCAAGTCGCGCACCGTCGATCCGCTCGTGCTCATGGAAAGCCTCTTCAAGCTGACCGAGCTCGAGGTCCGCTTCGGCCTCAACATGAACGTGCTCACGGCTGGCCAGATTCCGGCTGTGCTCGGGCTGCGCGACGTCCTCAAGCATTGGCTCGAGCATCGCCAGGAGGTGCTGCTGCGGCGCACCGCGCACCGGCTCGAGAAGATCGAGCACCGGCTTGAGGTGCTCGACGGCTACCTGATCGCCTACCTCAACATCGACGAGGTCATCCGCATCGTCCGCTTCGAGGACGATCCGAAGGCAAAGTTGATGGCCAAGTTTCGCCTGACCGAGGTCCAGGCCGAGGCGATCCTCAACCTGCGCCTGAAGTCGCTCTCTCGGCTCGAAGAGCAGGAGATCAAGGCCGAGCATGCCACGCTCTCGGGCGAGCGGCGCGAGCTCAAAGCTCTGCTCGATAGCGAGGAGTTGCAGTGGGAGCGGATCGCCGCCGAGGTGAAGTCGACGCGCGAGACTTGGTCGAAACGGACCGAGCTCGGGCGCCGGCGGACGGAGACGGGCGAAGCGCCGGCGATCGACGTCGACCTCGAGCAGGCCATGATCGAGAAAGAGCCGATCACGGTCATCCTGTCGGAGAAAGGTTGGATCCGGTCCCTCAAAGGTCACCAGGACGACCTTTCGAAGCTTGATTTCAAGCAGGGGGACGGCTTGAAGCGTGCGCTCAAGGCTTACACCACGGACAAGATCATTCTGCTCGCCACAAACGGCAAGTTCTTCACCCTCGAGGCGAGCCAGCTTCCCGGCGGCCGCGGTCACGGCGAGCCGGTGCGGCTGATGATCGACCTCGAAGAGAACAACGACTTCGTCGAGATGTTCGCCCACGAGCCGGGGCGCCGGCTGATCGTCGCGGCGACCTCCGGTCACGGCTTCATTGTGCCGGAGGACGAGGTGGTGGCGTCGACCCGCAAGGGCAAGCAGGTGCTGAACGTCGAGGCCGGTGCGGAAGCCTGCGTGTGCGTCCCGGTCGGGGACGGCGACCACGTCGCGACCATCGGCGAGAACCGCAAGATGCTCATCTTCAAGCTCGATGAGCTCAACGAGATGACCCGCGGCAAGGGCGTCATCCTGCAGCGCTTCAAGGACGGCGGGCTATCGGACGTGCGCGTGTTCGCGCGCAAGGAGGGACTGAGCTGGCTTGATTCCGCGGGCCGAACATTCACCCTGCCCTGGTCGGAGTTGCGCGACTGGATCGGTGAGCGCGCGCAGGCCGGCCGCCTGGCTCCCAAGGGCTTTCCGCGCTCGAACAAGTTCGGGCCGGCATTCGGTTGATCCGGTCTTGCGAGACCTGAACGAAATGACCGTGGGCGAAACCGAAGTCGGTTCCGCCCACGCTTGCTTTCGTTGACGATCCGGTTTGTCGCGGGCGAGGCCGCCTAACGTGCCGGTTACTTCGCCTTCTCGGCCATTGCCTCGACGTAGTCCCAGTTCACCAGGTTGTCGATGAACGCCTCGAGATACTTCGGGCGCAGATTGCGGTAGTCGATGTAGTAGCTGTGCTCCCAGACGTCGCAGCCGAGGATCGGTTGCGCGCCGTGCATGAGCGGATTTTCGCCGTTGGGCGTCTTCATGACCTCGAGCTTGCCGGCCTTGACGGCGAGCCAGCACCAGCCCGAGCCGAACTGCGTGACGCCCGCCTGGATGAAGTCCGTGCGCATCTTGTCGTAGCCGCCGTAGGCGGAGACGAGCGCCTCGATCTTTCCGGGCAGCTTCTTGCCGCCGCCGCCCTTCTTCATCCAGTTCCAGAAATGGATGTGGTTGTAATGCTGGCCGATCTGGTTGACGACCGGCTGGTCCTTGGCGGCAAAGGCTTCCTTGCAAATGTCTTCGATCGATTTGCCGGCGTACTTCGTGCCGTCGCCCGCCAAGGTGTTGCCCGCGACCACGTAGGCGTTGTGGTGCTTGCCGTGATGGAACTCGAGCGTCTCCTTGGACATGAAGGGCTGCAACGCGTCGTAGGCGTAGGGCAGCGGGGGAAGGGTGAATGCCACGGTCAACTCTCCATCGGTTGCTTGGGGCTCGATGCGCCGGACCCTAGCCGCGGGTCGGCGACAAAACAAGCGTGGTCGGGGGGACAGCAGCGATCGCGCGGCGCCGCGATCCTTGCGATCAAGCGTCGGGCGGGGGGCCCGCTGTCGGGGCGTCTGCGTCTCGGGTCGCTCGGACTGCCGGCGGGGTGCGGATGTGGGGCCTTTGGGACACGGGGGGCGAAAAGCTGCACGACCTCTCACGTCACCGACTGGCAGGTCGAGGGAATGACGACTAACACGTCGGCGGAGTTATTCCCGGTTACTGAAGTGCGCGTCCCGGCATGGAGGATGACATGAAGAAAGTGCTGAAATCGCTCGTGTTCGCGGCGGCCGTTGCCGTCTCGGCGTCGGCCGTCGCGCCGATGGCCGCTGCCCAGGGCAAGGCCGGCGCGACGTGCGTGAAGAAGGCCGGCGAGGGAACCGGCAGCTCCAAGGATGGGGCGCTCTTCCAGGCCTGGGAGGCGGTCCTTCAAGCCACCGACTGGGGGTCTTGGGCGAGCTTCATGGCGAGCGGCGCCAAGATCGGCACCGCGCCCGGATACAAGGTGAGCAAGGTCGGACAGAAGTGCAGCCCAGGCGGACTTGGACAGGTCTGCCGAATGCAGGCGACGCTCTGCAAGTGAGACGATGCGGCGGGACGCGGCGCGAGGCATCGCGCCGCGATGCCGTCGCGGTCACAGGTGGCGGAGAACCGCCCTGGAGCGCAGGGTCAGCTCGGCCGTTTCCGGACCGCCGGCGGGGAAGTTGGCGGGTCATCGAAAGTGCGGCACAGTGCCAGTGATCGGACCTGGAGCCCCCCATGCCACTCTCGCCAGAGCCCTATGCCGAGCGTCGCTTCGCCACCATCAAAGGCCGACGCATGGCCTATATCGATTGCGGCGCGGGCGATGCCGTCGTCTTTCAGCACGGCAATCCGACGTCCTCCTATCTCTGGCGCAATGTCATGCCGCATTGCGACGGGCTCGGCCGGCTCGTCGCCTGCGATCTGATCGGCATGGGGGACTCTGATAAACTCGCAAACTCAGGCCCCGACCGCTACCACTACGAGGAGCACCGCGATTTCCTGTTCGCGCTGTGGGACCATCTCGCGCTCGGCAACCGTGTGGTGCTCGTCCTGCACGACTGGGGCTCGGCACTCGGCTTCGAGTGGGCCCGGCGCAATCCGGAGCGGGTCCAGGCGCTCGTTTACATGGAGGCGCTGGTGATGCCGCTGGCGTGGGAGGACTGGCCGGCGGCGGCGCGGCGCGTGTTCCAGAACATGCGCGGGCCCGGGGGCGAGGCGATGGTCCTCGACAAGAACGTGTTCGTCGAACGAATCCTGCCGGGTTCCGTGCTGCGTCAACTGACCGACGCCGAGATGGCGGTCTACCGCGCACCCTTTGCCGAACCGGGCGAGAGCCGCCGTCCAACGCTTTCCTGGCCGCGCCAGATCCCGATTGATGGCGAGCCGGCTAACGTCGCCGCGATCGTCTCCGACTATGCGCAATGGCTCGCCGCATCGACGATTCCGAAGCTCTTCATCAATGCCGAGCCGGGCTCCATCCTGACCGGACGCCAGCGCGAGTTCTGCCGCACGTGGCCGAACCAGACCGAGGTGACCGTAAGCGGGAGCCACTTCATTCAAGAAGACAGTCCCGACGCTATTGGCGCGGCCATTCGCGGCTTCATCGGGCGTCTGCGCGGGATTGCCTGATCCGCATGCGTTGTTGCCGGGACGTGGCGGCAGGTCGCCGCCCGGCCAGGCGTGCCGCCGGTTGCCACCCTCGGCACAAGGTCTTAAGGCAACGAAATGCAGCGCAAGCAGGCGGACATCGTCATTGTCGGCGCCGGATTGTCCGGATCGCTTGCCGCTTGGGTTTTGAAGCGTGCCGGCTTCCACGTTCGCCTGGTGGAACGCAATGGCGCACCTGGCGGAAATCACACCTGGAGCTTCTTCGAGACGGATCTCGATGCTGACGGCGCGCGGCTCGTGGAACCTTTCGTCTCCGCCGCATGGCCGCGTTACAGCTTGCGCTTTCCGCGCTACGACCGCGTGCTGGAGACCGGCTACCGCTCCATCGCCTCGGAGCGTTTCGCCGCCATGGTTGCGGCGGAACTCGGCGAGGACCTCGTCGTCAATGCCGCCGTCACGGAGATCGCGCCCGAGCGGGTGACACTGGCCTCCGGCGAGACGATCGCCGCAGCCTGCGTGATCGATGCCCGGGGGGCGGGACCGGCAGCGCACCTGTGGCTCGGCTTTCAGAAGTTTCTTGGCCTCGAGGCTCGATTGCGCGCACCGCATGGCCAGCCGCATCCCATCATCATGGATGCGACGGTCCCGCAGGACGACGGATATAGGTTCGTCTACACGCTTCCCTTCGCGCCGGATCGCATCCTGATCGAGGACACCTACTACAGTGACGGTCCCGCTCTCTCGGACTCGGCGCTGCGCGCCCGCATTCACGACTACGCAAGGGCCCGGGGATGGGAGATCGCCGGGATTTTGCGCGAGGAGCAAGGCGTCCTGCCGATCATTCTCGCGGGCGACATCGAAGCGCATCTCGCGTCGCAACCGGCCGGCGTTCCACGCATCGGGCTCGCCGCGGCGCTCTTTCATCCGACCACCGGGTACGCGCTCCCGGACGCAGTCCGCGTTGCCGCTCTGCTTGGCGCCCATGCCGCCTCGGGTGCCCCCATGACCACTGAGGCGGTCCGCCGCCGCCTCGAGGCCTTTCTGCGGACGCTCTGGCGTCAACGCGGCTACTTTCGCTTGCTCAACCGCATGATGTTCCGCGCCGGGGTGCCTGAGCTCAGATATCAGATCCTGGAGCACTTCTATGGATTGAATGCGGGCCTCTTGCAGCGGTTCTACGCTGCCAGGCTCACCCCGGCCGATCGGCTGCGAATTCTCATCGGCAGGCCGCCGGTCCCGATCCTGTCGGCCCTTGCCTGCGTATCAGAGCGGCAGGCGTTGCGCAGAGCGAGGTGCGCGTGAACGGGCGGCGGAAAAGCGCGGTGGTGGTGGGAGCGGGCTTCGGCGGACTGGCGTTGGCAATCCGGCTGCAGTCGGCGGGCTTCGCCACGACGCTGCTCGAGAAGCGCGACAAGCCCGGAGGACGCGCTTATGTCTACGAGGATGCCGGGTTCCGGTTCGACGCCGGGCCGACGGTCATCACCGATCCTGGCTGTCTCGAGGAATTGTTCGCACTGAGCGGACGGCGCCTTGCCGATTATGTCCAACTCGTCCCGGTGGACCCCTTCTACCAGCTTCGCTGGGAGGACGGCACCGTGTTCGACTACGTCAACGACCCGTCCGAGCTCGATCGTCAGATCCGGGCGATTTCGCCCGGGGATGTCGCGGGTTACCACAGGTTCCTCGCATACTCCCAGAGACTTCTCGAGGAAGGCTACGTCAAGCTGGGTCACGTGCCGTTTCCGGACTTCCGCAGCATGGTCCGTGTTGCACCGCAGCTTCTCCAGCTCGAAAGCTGGCGCAGCGTCTATGCCAAAGTCAGCCATTTCATCCGAGACGAGCATCTTCGCCAGGCCTTCAGCTTTCACACGCTTCTCGTCGGCGGGAATCCGTTCACGACTTCGGCGATCTATGCGCTGATCCATGCGCTCGAGCGGCGCTGGGGCGTCTGGTTCCCGATCGGCGGGACCGGCGCGCTGATCGAGGCGCTCGTGCGTCTCTTTCGCGACCTCGGCGGAACTCTGCGTCTTGCGTCGCCCGTCGCGCGCATCGAGACATCGGATGGGCGCGTTGCGGGTGTCGTTACCGCGGACGGCGAGCGCATTTCAGCGGACCTGGTGGCAAGCAACGCCGATGTGGTGCACACCTATGCGCGGCTGCTCGGTCGTGAGCCGAGGGCGATGCGCACCGCGCGCAGCCTGCTGCGCAAGCGCTACAGCATGTCGCTCTTCGTCGTCTACTTCGGGCTTCGCCGCCAGCATCCGTCACTCAAGCATCACACCGTGCTGTTCGGCCGGCGATATCGCGAGCTCATTCGCGAAATCTTCCGCGGTCCTGCCGTTCCCGACGATTTTTCGCTCTATCTGCACGCACCATGCGTGACGGATCCTGGTCTCGCCCCGCCGGGCTGCTCGGCGTACTACGCACTTTCGCCGGTCCCGCACCTCGGCAACGCGCGCGTGGACTGGTCCATCGAGGGTCCGCGTTATCGGGACCGCATCCTTGAGTATCTTGAGCGGCAGGCCTTGCCGGGGCTGCGTGAGGATCTCGTCACCTCTCGGATCTTCACGCCGGCGGATTTCCGCGATGAGCTCAATGCGCATCTGGGATCGGCCTTCTCGCTGGAGCCGGTACTCCAGCAGAGCGCGTATTTCCGGGCGCACAACGCCGACCGGCGGATCGGCGGCCTCTATCTTGTCGGCGCCGGCACGCATCCGGGCGCCGGAATTCCGGGTGTGGTAGGGTCCGCCAAAGCCACGGCGGCCATCATTCTGGGCGGTGACGTCGGCAGGCGAGGCGTGGCATGAGGCCGGCGGAGCAGGGTCAGTTGCTGGCGTTGAGCGAAGCCGTCATTCGCAAGGGCTCGACGAGCTTTGCCGTGGCGGCGCGCCTGTTCGATTCCGAGACCCGGGCCAGCACCTACCATCTTTACGCATGGTGCCGCCATTGTGACGATGTGATCGACGGGCAGGAGCTCGGTTTCCGCCACGACGGGCGGCGCACCGATCCGGTCGCGGCGCTGCGCGCGTTGCGCCGGCAGACCGGCGAGGCCCTGGCGGGCAACGTGATGGCAGATCCCGTGTTTGCGGCTTTCCAGCGGGTGGTCGAGAAGCACCGCATTCCGCCGCGCCATCCATTCGAGCTCCTTACGGGCTTCGAAATGGACGTCCTCGGCCGCACGTATCGCACCGTCGACGACACGCTCGACTACTGCTACCACGTCGCCGGCGTGGTGGGCGTGATGATGGCCATGGTGATGGGCGTTCGCGACGAACCGGCGCTCGATCGGGCAAGTGATCTCGGCATTGCTTTCCAACTCACCAACATTGCTCGCGATGTCGTCGACGATGCGATGGTCGGCCGGGTCTATCTCCCGTTGGAGTGGCTTGTTGAAGCTGGGCTTCCGCCCGGCGAGCTGGCGGCTCCGGGCCGGCGCGCCGAGCTCCATTGGGTCGTGTCCAGATTGCTGGATCTTGCCGAGCGCTACTATGACTCGGCTCGCACCGGGCTCGCGGCTCTGCCCCCGCGCTCGCGCTGGGCCGTCGCCACGGCGCGGCGCATTTACCGGGAAATCGGTCGCGAGGTGGTCAGGCGCAAGGATCGCGCCTGGGATGCGCGCGTCTCGACCAGCCGAATGAGAAAATCGCTGGCCATCATCGCCGCCGGGGCCACAACCCTTGCGATTCCGATCGTCGGCCGTCTGCAGCAGGCGCCGGCGAGGCAGGATCTGTGGTCGCGGCCGAGCCGCTAGGAAGGTCCGGTGCGGTGCTGGCGCCGTCCCTCCCGTCCCGAACGCTCGCCTGGCGGTGGATGCGCTGCTGCGTGATCCCCCCCGGAGCCGCTCTCGCCCCGTGCCGCCGCGGCATCGAAGTGGCCACCGTGCAGCGCCCTCAGCTCCGCCTTCAGCTTGTCGATGGGCCCCGCGTAGAGAAATCCGAACGAGACGCAGCCGTCGCGGTCCTCGACCGCATGATGCAGTCTGTGCGCCTGGACAAGACGCTTCAGGTAGCCGCCTTTCGGCTTCATTCGGAAAGGCCACCGTTCGTGCACCAAGGCGTCGTGAACGAGGAAATAAAGAATGCCGTAAATGGTCATGCCGACGCCGACCCAAAGCATCCAGTGGCCCAGCTCGACGCCGAAGTAGATGAGCAGGATGGATGGAATCGAGAATGCCACCGCGTAGAGGTCGTTCAGCTCCAACGTCCGTCCCTCGCGCTGGTGATGGGACTTGTGCCATCCCCACCCCCAGCCGTGCATGATATGCTTATGAGTGTAGCGGGCGACGAGCTCCATGGCGGCAACCGTCACGATGACGATCAGAACGTTGACCATCGCGCTCATGGGTGAAGTCCTCCCGCGCCATGAGGCCGGTTCCGGTGCGATCGGCCGCCGCCGCACGCATCCCTCACGTCCGAGGCTGGTCCGAGAGGATGCGCAGGGCAATGCGGCGCAGCGACATCATGCGGCCGCGCAGGGCTGAGCTTCAAGCGCGATGACGCGCAAGCCCGAACCCGGCGGCGCATGCTGCGACGAGGGCCACCGCCGCCAGGAGGGCGGCAAGAGCAAGAACCTCCGCAGCCGACGCGTTGCGCCAGAGGAGTCCGTGGTAGGCTTCGATGGCCCAGGAATTGGGAATGGCCCAGCCAAGGTCCTGCAGCCAGGGCGGCATCAGAAAGCGCGGAACCATCGAGCCGCCGGCGGCTGACAGAACGAGGACCAGGAAGTTCGAAAGCGACTGCGCCTGCTGGCGCGTGCGGCAGAAGGCGCAAAGCGCAAGTGCGAGCCCGGCGGCAGCGGAGGCCGCGGCGAGCGAGACGGCCGTCCATTCGAGCAATCTCGGCCAGACCGCGACGCCGTAGGCGACGGAGGCCACGGTAAAGATAAGGGTAGTCTGCAGGAACCCCTGTGTCACCAGAAACAGCATCTTGCCGGCCAGGATTGTCGGGATGCTGCCGGCGCCGGAGAGCAGTCGGTCGAAGATGCCGCTTCGTCGCTCGTCGATGAGCGTCATGGCACTCTGTGATGCCGAGAAGAGGAGGAAAAGCACGCCGACGGCCCCCGCATAGTATGTGACCGCGGCCGATGCTGCCGTCCGCACGGCGATGTCGCGGCGCATGATGAGCGGGTCGGGCCTGCCGTCGGCCCGCGGTTGTCCCCCGTCGCTCGCTGTGGCTGCGGCGGCCTCCTTCTCCATCGCTTCGAGAGCGGCTGTGGCCCTCGACTTCTGCTCCGGGGTCATCGCGATCAGCAGCCTTTCGACGTCACTCAACGTCCGCCTGTAGAAGGCGTCCGGCAGCCGCTCCTGAAACAACCGCTGCACCTGACCGGCAACGATGGGCGCAGCCATGGCGCGCGCGGCATCGCCGATGACCTC
>CAYWBX010000071.1:0-8842 GCA_964456015.1 uncultured Hyphomicrobiaceae bacterium
GGCGACGGCTTGATTGCGGCTGCGCAGGCGAGCGCCGCGAGACCGGTCAGGACGCAATGCCAACGCAACTTGCGGAACGCAGCAATCGAAGCCATGACGCTTTTCCGACACAACTGGGGAACCTGGACACGACTTGAACTCTGTCGCTAGGGAGCCTTTGCGACAAAGTTGTGGTCTCTTCAATTGTGCCGTCAGGTTATTAACAAAAGACTTCCGGTTGTGCCGTGCGAGGCCGCGAGTTTGCTTGTGTTGTTCTGCTCATCCCGAGCCGTCTCGGCCGCTTTTCGTTGGAGAACTTGCACGTTCTCCGAGAATAGCTGCGTTGTGCTCACCGAGAGATGGTGCGTGCTTCCCCACCTGCGTGCGGGACGCCGACATGCGAAACGGTGGGTTAAGTGCCTTGAAGGTTCCGCCTGCATCGCGCACCTCGGAGAGGGCCTGTCTGTGCGCGATCTGCGGATCGGCAAGGACCTGCTTTACAGTTCGGTACTCGGCCGCCGGAACATTATGACGCGCAAGCGCAGCCAAGCATTCCGCGCTTGTCAGTTGCCGCGACCAAACCTCGAACTCGTCCATGAGGTCGCCCCAGTTGGCGCGACGGTCCAGATACTTCTCGAAGCGTGGGTCCTTGATCCAGTCGCGCCGGCCGGCCGCCTCGGCGAGACCCTGGAACGTGCGCTCGCTGGCGACGGCGAGCGAGATGTAGCCGTCCTTCGTCTGGACGGGTCCGAAGACCGGCCGCTTCGGCGGAGGAGGCAGCTCGAATTGCGCCCCTTGGATCTCGATGAGCGTCAGCGTGAGCATGCACTCGAGCATGGACACATCGATGTGCTGACCTTTGCCGGTTGTATTGCGCTGGTGCAGCGCCGCCCCGATCGCGCCGAAGGCGTAGGTGCCGGAGACCACGTCTGCAACGTAGACGCCGCAGTTGTCGGGCCGCGTGCGGCCTGGCTGGTGCGCGAGATTGGCGAGATCGAAGCCCGAGGCGGCGTGAATGACGGGCGCATAGGCGGCGAGGTCCGCAGACGGACCGGTCTGGCCGTAACCTGAGATCGAGCAGTAGATGAGGCGCGGGTTCAATGGCGCCAAGCTGGCAAAGTCGAGCCCGAGCCTCCTGGTGACGCCGGGACGGTAGTTTTCGACAAGGACGTCCGCGTGGCGTGCAAGGTCTCGCACGGCTTCGACCGCCGACTTGTCTTTGAGATCGAGCGCAACGCTCTTCTTGCCGGCGTTGAGTTGGCCAAAATTCGTGCTCGCGCCCTTTCGGATCGGCATCCGCGTGCGCATCATGTCGCCCTCTGGAGGCTCGATCTTGATGACGTCGGCGCCAAGGTCTGCCAGCAGTCGCGTACAGTGCGGACCGGCAATCGTGGTCGTAAGGTCGATCACCTTCAGTCCGTCGTATGCTCCGCGCATTTCCCTTGCCCTCCGGCGCTCTTAAGCCGGCCACCGCAATCTCGACGACGCGGCCGCCAAGCCCAGGGCTCGCGTTCCGCCTGACGACTGGATGATCCGACGCGTCCAGCTTTGCGCCTTGCCGTCCGCTTCCGACGAGCTAGCATTGTGACGGCTGGCTGAAAAGCGCTGGCGCAGCACGAGGCAAGAGGTGATGGCCATCGAGGCGACAGCAGTGGCGCGCGCCGTGCGGTCCCAGCGGTCCGAGGTCGGCAGGCTCTTTGACGCCCTGCGTGCCGGGAGTCCTGACCCCTCCGGACAGGGCGTATGCCGGGATACCTATGGGGCCGGCGAGCAGTTCGCGCACCGGCTGATCGAGGATCTGGCGCGAACCCGGGGCCTCTTGGTCGCCCGTGACGCGGCGTCGAACCTCTACATGACCCTGCCCGGTCGCGACCGCTCCCTGCCGCGGCTGATGACGGGCTCGCATCTGGACTCGGTCGGCAATGGCGGCAATTACGACGGCGCCGCCGGCGTCGTGGCGGGCCTCGTCGCCATCGAGGCATTGAATAGATTGGGACTTCGACCGGCCCGCGACGTGACGGCAATGGCCGTCCGCGCCGAGGAAAGCGTCTGGTTCCAGGTCTCCTATGTCGGCAGCCGCGCCGCCTTTGGCGTCTTGCCGGATGGGGCGCTCGAAGCGCGGCGCGTCGATACCGGGCGCACGCTGGCTGAGCACATGGCGGACTGCGGGTGTGATGTCGCGGCCGTGCGCTCGCGAAAGACTTACCTTTCCGCCAGGGAAATTGCCGCGTGGGTGGAGGTGCATATCGAGCAGGCGCCGCAGCTTGTCGAAGAGGGTCTTTCGATGGCGGTGGGAACGGGCGTGCCCGGAAACTTTCGCTATCCGGAAATCCAGATCCACGGCGAATGGGCGCACGTCGGCCTTCCGCGCCGCTTCCGCCGCGACGCCGTTCTCGCTGCCAGTGATTTTGCGCTCGGGCTCGACGAGATGTGGCAGGCGGCGGAGAGCGCGGGCCGACCCATGGCCTTCACCATCGGGCGCTTTTTTACCGATCCAAAGGAACACGCCCTCACCAAGGTCGCGGGTGCCATGACGCTCAGCCTCGACGTCCGCGCTTATGACAAGAAACATCTGGCCGATCTCGAGGCACAGACGCTTGCACTGGCGCGACGGATTGCCGAGCGGCGTGGGGTGAAGTTTCAGTTCGGCGCGCGGACCAGTGCTGAGGTTGCCCCCTCCGATCCGCGACTGAGGGAAACGCTGACGCAATCCGCCGCGGCGCTTGGTATCGCAACCCGCCCCCTTGCCAGTCCCGCCTCGCACGACACCGCGACATTCACCGTTGCAGGCGTCCCCTCGTGCATGATCTTCGTGCGCAACGCGAACGGCAGCCACAACCCCGACGAGGCGATGGAGCTCGACGACTTTCTCGATGCGGCGGCCGTGCTCGCGCACTGGCTCGCGGGCGCCGCGCAGGCGTGACGCCGGTTAAAGACGTCGCTGCAAGACAGCCCGCATGCGAGACCTCTCGAGCATCCGCCTAAGCGCGCTGCGCCGGCGGGGCTAGCCGAACACCTCGGGGTTTACCGCGTTCTCCTTGCGCGGACGGCCGTCGAAGACCGAGAGCACGTTGAGCGCAGCCTGCTCGGCCATTCGCTCCATGGCCTCCGCCGTCACGCCGGCAATGTGCGGCGAGCAGATGAGATTCGGCAGCTTGAACAGCGGGTTGTCGGGGTCCGGCGGCTCCTTGTCGAAGACGTCGAGCGCCGCTGCCGGCAGCGTCCCGTCGCTGAGCGCGGTATGAAGGTCCTTCTCGTCGATGATGCCGCCGCGTGCCGTCGAGACGAGATAGGCCGTTCTCTTCATCGCGCGCATCCGCTTGAGATTGAACATGCCGATCGTCTCGGGCGTCTTGGGACAGTGGATGGTGATGAAGTCAGCACGCGGGATGGCGTCATCGAGGTTCGCCACGGGCTCGCAACCGGCCGCCTTGATGACATCCGGTTTCACGTAGGGATCGTAGACCAGCACCTTGCATTCCATGGCCTGACAGCGCCTGGCCTGGCGGGTGCCGATGCGCCCGAAGCCGATGATCAGCACGGTCTTCTCGAACATGTCGGTGGTGATGTACTTGGGTTCAATGCGCTGCTTCCAGCGTCCTTCCTTGACGAGGGCCGAGAGCTCGGGGCCCTTCCGCGCAAGCGTCAGCATGAAATACATGGCGTGCTCGGCGACGGACGGGGAGTTGGCCGTGCCGGCGATCATCACCGGCACCTTGGCCTTGGTCATGGCGGGTATGTCGATGGCGTCGTAACCGACGCCGGTCCGGGCCACGACCTGCAGCTGGCCTGCGGCCTGAAGCTCAGCGGGGCCGAAGCGCGTGGCGCCGAGGATCACGGCGGCGACGGGAGCGTTCTGCTTCAAGAGCGCCTGGTAGTCCGGCGGAGAAATGAAATTCGAGAAGGGAATTGCCTCCACATCCTCGCGCTTTCGGAGCACTTCGAGGCCAGCCTTGCCCATCGTATCCGTATGGAACACGCGCTTCCTGTTCGTGGTCATCGAAATCTGTCCTTTTCTTGTTTCGTTTTTTCCTCGCCCGTGCCCGCCGGGCTCCTGTGTCATAGGTCGTCGGCCGTCGTCCTCTTCACGCGAATGCCGGGGCGGCGCTTGACGTCGGGCTGCAGCCGGGTCCCGAGGCCGGACCCGGCCGGCACCGTAATTGTTCCCTTTTCGATCGGAGGCAGGTCCGTCAGGTACTGGTGGTACCAACCATAATAGAAGGCGCGGACGATTTCCTGCACCCAGCAATTGCGCGCATGGAGCGCCAGATGGGTGGAGACCGTGAGCGCCACCGGTCCCGTGCAATCGTGAAAGGCAACGGGAGTGTGGTAGGTCTCCGCCGTTGCGGAAACCTTCTTCGCCTCCGAGACCCCGCCGCACCAGGCGACATCCATGATGACCATGGAGAGAGCCTCGAGCTCGAGAAGATAGCGGAAATCGGCGCGTCCGCCGCGCGTCTCGCCAACCGCAATCGGAGCGCGCGTGGCGCGCGCCACCTCGCCGATCGAATGCAAATGATCCATGAAGACCGGATCCTCGACCCACATCGGCCGATAGGGCTCGAGCGCCTGTGCGATCTTGATCGCTTGCGGCCGGCTCCAGAGCGAGTGCAGCTCGTATGCGACGTCCATCCGATCGCCGACCGCCTTGCGGATCTTCTCGAACGGCTCGAGACCCTTCTTGAGGTCGTCGCTCGAGATCCAGTAGCCGCTCGACGCCTCCGCGGCATAGTCGAGCGGCCAGATCTTCATGGCGCTGATCCCCATGTCGAGCAGGGAAAGCGCCAGTTCATCGGCGCGATGCAGAAAGGCGTCGAGATCCTCGTACTCGCCCTTTTTCGCATCGAGACCGAAGTTGCTCGTACCCTGCGTCGCCTTGGTCTGAACATAGGAGTAGCCGGCGCAGGTGTTGTAGACTTTGATCCGTTCGCGCACGCGCCCTCCGAGAAGGTCGGCGATGGCCATTCCCTTTGCCTGACCGAGAATGTCCCAGAGCGCGATGTCGATTGCGGATCGTCCACGCATCTCGGCAGAGGCACCGGCGAAGCCGATGTAACCCGTCAGGTGGGCTTGGTGCGCCTCGATGTTTGTCGGATCCTTGCCGATGAGATAGGGCGCGATGGTGCCGTGGATGTGGCCTTCGGCGGCCGCCGGGCCATAGAATGTCTCGCCGAGGCCGATGAGTCCGGCGTCGGTATGCACCTCGACCCACAGCAGGTTCGGGTGCTCGCTCGAGCGGATCGTCTCGATGGCGGTGACTTTCACGGTCTGACACTCACGCCGACTTCATGTGCAGGAGAACGCGCTCGTAGGTCGTTCGCGCGCGCGTCGAGAAGGCGCCGATGTCGCGATCATAGATCCTCACGAGTTCCTTGATCTCGGGACCGGACATGGCCGCCTCGAGCTTCTCCCTGCTCTCGAAGGCATAGAGCGCCAGGTATTGGTGCGAGCCGTCGCCGAGGATCACCTTGTAGCGTGCGCCGCCGATGCACCCCGGAAACATGCGAACGGCGTCGGGCATGTGCTCGGTGTCGTACCAGCGGTTGAATTCCGCCTCGCGGTCGGGCTCGACGGTAGCGCGTACGGCCAGCATGTGTTCCGGAAACATGATCGTCGGCATTGCAACAGGCTCCATCTTGAACGGACACGACCGGGACTTGCACGGCGTGCGAGCGGGTCAGTCGACGTAGCGCACTCGTGATGACTTGAGCAGATCCTCGATGCCGCCAAGATTGGTGAACCCGCCTTTGATCCTGGCCTGCGTGTCGGCCTCGGCGGCAACGATACTCTCGATCCGCGGGAGCAGCCGGTCGAGGGCGGCCTGCGGAATGACGACGACCCCGTCGCGGTCGCCGATGACGACATCTCCCGGGTGAATCGTGACGCCGCCAATGGCGATCGGAAGGCCGATCCGGCCCGGTCCGCTGCGGACGCAGGAGTTCGGCGTAATGCCGCGACAGAAAAGCGGCAGCTTGACGGGGAGCAGGCCGGCGAGATCGCGCATCATGCCGTCGACCACGAGTCCGGCGAGTCCTTTTCCCTTCGCCATCAGCGCGACGTTGTCGCCGACGACGGCAGAATTCATGAAGCCTTCGCTCGCAGCGATGACGACGTCGCCGGGCTTGGCGACGGCGAGTGCGCCGAGAATCGCCAGATTATCGTTCGGCCCTGTCTCGCAGGTGACGGCTGCGCCGAGCATCAGGGCACACTCGGGATCGAGCGCCTTGATCGCCGGATCGAGGGCGCCGCGCCCATCCATGGCGTCGACGGCCTGACCGGTTTGGACGCCCTTGAGGCGCGCCAGCGTGTCCGGCGACGGCCTCGGCCAGGACCTGCGTACCGTCAGCAGGGGCGGGTCTTCAAGCATGTCGGCTCCAGCGGCTTGGCAATTTTCAGCTTGTAAGCCTACCGGGCCGCATGCGGGCTGAGAAGCCGGGCAAGCGCAGAACCGAGGTGCGCCGGGCGGCAGCATATGTCCCGACGGGCGAGACTTCGGGTGCACTCTACCTGCAACTGAAGCAGCCCGCGGAGGGCGCACGCAAGTCTGGACTGGGAAAAGGCTGCGTCGGAGGCGACCCGGCTCGCCTGATGAAGCGGGCGCCAGCCGGAAGCGGCCTATGATGCGAAAGCCAAGAATGAAAAGCCAGCCCGATCGGGGCTGGCTAAACCGTGTGGCCCGCTCGGGTCGCACGCCCGGCCGGCAGTGCGGGTTTATCGCCTACTTGGCGGGTACATCGGTTTGCAGCGCCAGAGCAGAACCTCGAGAAATTGGGTCTTGGTACCCTTTATCCGTCGCTTGAACCGGCGTCCGGCGTCGCTCGATGGCTTCGGGGGACGGCGTGTTGGCATGAGATCGCTCCATCTGCGTTGCATGATGGCACGCGGGCCCTGTCCGCGCGGACAATGGTCGTCCGCTCGATCAGCCGCCCGGTGTTGGTGAAGGAGGAAAGGGACTTCCAGCGACGGGAAAGTGCGGAGCCGACCCTTATCCGGCGGACGCGATCCCGCCAAACGGAACTCTTGGCTTTAAGAAGGCTCGAAATCGGCTTGCCCTCGCCCGTTTGCCGCGAGGTCGATCCTCGCCGGCGCACGCGGGACGCGACCGTGATCTACGCAACGTCGCAACCCTAGTCGATTCGGGTGACGCCGGGTTGAAGAGACACTCCGGTGGCGCGCATCAGCGTCGGCCGGGCGGCGTCAGAAGATGCACCGCGGGTCCGCCGGACTCGACCAGCACGGGCGTCGTGCCGAATGCGTCGCCATCGATCTGCACGGGGACCGGCACGCTGGCCGTAATGGTTGCTCGCTCGAAGCCGTGACGCCGCACGATCGGTCCCATCCGGCCGTTCACGTAGTCGAGGGCGCCCCCGGCCAGGCATAAAAGGTCAATCAGGCGGCCGGCCGCCGACCGGCCCGGAAAGAGCAGGGCGACAAGCCCGTCCCGGTCGATGCGGGTCGTGCGGGTGAGCATGAAGCGGCCGCCGTACCGGCCGGCATTGGCGATGACGATCCAGCCGGCGCGTTCTTCGCCGTGGTCGTCGATAAACCGTAAGGTGTCGGAGCCCTCAGCGAGGGACCGCAACACGGGGCCGGCGTAGGCGAGCTTGCCGACGCGCAATTTGCGCTCGTGATCGAGGCAGGCGATGACCCGCGCATCGAAGCCGACGCCCACCATCAGCAGGAACAACTCGCCGTTGGCCGTCGCCGTGACGATGCGGCTCACTTCGCCGGCGAGAAAGAGTTTCGCCAGCGCCGTCGGGTCGCGGGGAAGGCCGATCTCGTGTGCCAGCACGTTGCCGGTCCCGAGCGGGATGACGCCAAGCGGCGTCGAGGTTCCGGCCACCGCCTGCGCCGCAAGCCGCACGGTTCCGTCGCCGCCGGCGGCGAGCACGGCCTCGACGCGTCCGCTTAGGACGGCTTGCCGGGCTTCGGACACGATCTCGGTCTCGCGCACCGACGTGCCCCTTACAACTTCGACGCCGGCCGCCGCCAGCGCCACTTGCACCTCCTCCGCAAGTTTAACGTCGCCTCGCCCCGCTCGCAGATTGCTGATGATGTAGAATCGCCTTCGCCTCATCGCATCACCCCGGCGAGGTAGCGCAGCACGACCGCAGCCATGAACACGGCGAATGCGATCTCAAGCGAACGCTTTGGGAGGCCGTGGGCGATCCGTGCGCCGATCGGCGCCGCGATGAGCCCTGTCGGCAGCATCGTCGCAGCGCCGATCAGGCTCACATATCCGACCGAGGCGGGTGGCAGGCCCGGATTGGCCCAGCCGGTAACGGCAAAGCCGATGACGGCAGGCACTGCAATCAGGGGACCGAAAGCTGAGGATGTCCCGACAGCTTGATGCAATGGCCGGCCATAGAGCGTCATGAGCAGCGTCGTGAATGCGCCGCCCCCGATGCTCATCAGCGCCGAGACAAAACCGACGAAGACCGCATAAGCTTCGACCAACAGGCTCTTGGGGATCTCGGGTCCGAGGCGCCAGTCGTCGCGCCCCAAGAGCATCCGCAGGGCCAGAAATGATCCCATGCAGATCCAGACCCATTTGAGGAACGCAGCCCCCGTCCGGCTTGCCACGATGACGCCGCCGATCGATCCGGCGACGATCCATGGAGCCAGCCGCCTGACCAAGTCCATGTCGACCGTGCCGCGACCGCGGTGTGCTGTGAACGAGCGGAATGTCGTCGGCGCCAGGAGGGCAAGCGCGGTGCCCGTCGCAAGGTGCATCCGCACCGAAGGCTCGACGCCGAGAAACGTGAATGTTTCGTAGAGGGCGATCACTACGACGGCGCCACCGCCGATCCCGAGGAGGCCGGCGAGAAACCCCGAAAGGAAACCCACTGCGGCGAGTCCGAGG
>CAYWBX010000071.1:8852-9301 GCA_964456015.1 uncultured Hyphomicrobiaceae bacterium
GTTGGCGTCCATGCCGCACCTATGCTTCCGCCGCCGCGTTCGCCGACGCGAACGCCACCGTTGGCTCCTCGGCGATGTCGCGGGCAGCCAGGAGTAATTCGGCTGGGGCGCCAGGCCGAACGGCCTCTTGGGAAAGAAACCGACGAAAGGCGCGCGCCCTCGGTTGGCCATGATAGAGGCCGAAGATATGGCGCGCGATGTTGTTGAGCCGGCCGCCGCGCGCGAGGTGGGCGCGCGCATAGGGAACAAGCGCCTCGATCACTTCGCCGCGCGTCCGCACGGGCCCGGCCTCGCCGAAGAGCTCTCCGTCGACGCCCGCCAGAAGCCAGGGCGTCTGATAGGCCGCACGCCCAAGCATGACGCCGTCCGCCCAGGCGAGGTGCGCGCGCGCTTCCGCGAGCGATCGGATGCCGCCATTGAGCACGATGGCAATCTCGGGATGCGCCGCC
>CAYWBX010000072.1:0-9277 GCA_964456015.1 uncultured Hyphomicrobiaceae bacterium
CAGGTGCGCAAGGTCAGGGCGCAAGCGGAAAAGCTCGCGGCCGAGGCGCGCATTGCGCCGGCCGTCGAGGCCGCCGCTGCGGCATCCGCAGCAGCAAGCCGCGCCGCCCAGGATCTCGCCCGCCTCGAGCGCGCGCTCGCGACCGCGGAGGCCGATCTCGCGGCGAAGCAGGAAGCCATCGTCCGCAATCAGTCGGCCGACGCCGGGAGCGATCTCGGCCGCGAGCTCGCCGCGGCTGAGCTTCGAGCCGAAGCGGCGCGCACGGCTCTGGCCGAAGCGCGTGAGCGCGAGCGCGCACAGTCCGACGCCGCGTTCGCCGCCGCCCGCAGTGTCCGGGAGGCCGAGGTCGCGCACGAAGCGGCGGCCGCCGCTCATCGGCTCGCCGGCATCGGCACCGAGCCGGTGACGATTTTCGTCTCCCGGAAGGAAGGCCGGGTCATGGTGCGGCAGGGCTTCCACCTGATCCATGAGGAACCCGTCCCGTTCCGCGACCCCGAGCGGCCGCTCGGCACGCATGTCTTCACCGCCATGGCGTCGAGCGCGGCCGGCGACCGCCTCGCCTGGCACGTGGTGACCGTTCCGGAGCGTTCGCCAGAAACATCGCGCGACAAGCGGCGAAGCGGCAGGGAGGAGACGGCCGCCGGAGTCGAAGTGCAGCGCCCACATCGCCCCTCGACCGCCGCCGAGGTTCTCGATCGCTTCGATCTACCGCCGGACACGGTCGCGCTGATCGCCGACCGCCTGTGGCCCGGTGCAACGCTCATCGTCTCCGACCACGGGCCGAGCCGCGAGACCGGCCGTGGCACCGATTTCATCGTGCTCACGCGCTAAGTGCCGATCAACCTGCCGTGCCGTCGCGCCCGCCGGCGACGCAGCCGGCGCATTGCCGAGATAAGACGACGGCGCTGGCAAGCGGCCGTCATTCGGCCGCGGACTTTGCCTCGTCAGACGATTTCGCGCCGAAGCGCCGCGCGACGTACGCCTCGACGATCTCCTTGAACTCGGCGGCGATGTTCGGCCCGCGCAGCGTCATGGCCTTCTTGCCGTCGATGAACACCGGCGCCGCCGGCTGCTCGCCCGTGCCGGGCAGCGAGATGCCGATGTCGGCATGCTTCGACTCGCCCGGGCCGTTCACGATGCAGCCCATCACCGCGAGGTTGAGCGCCTCCACGCCCGGATACCTCACCCGCCACTCCGGCATCCGCTCGCGCAGCATCGCCTCGACGTCGCGGGCAAGCTCCTGGAACACCGTCGACGTCGTCCGCCCGCACCCCGGACAGGCGGCGACGATCGGCATGAAGGTTCTGAGCCCCATCGTCTGCAGGAGCTCCTGCGCCGCCTGCACCTCGCGCGTGCGATCGCCCCCGGGCTCCGGGGTCAGCGAGTAGCGGATCGTATCGCCGATGCCGGCCTGCAGGAGAATGCCCATCGCCGCCGACGAGGCGACAATCCCCTTCGAGCCCATGCCGGCCTCGGTGAGCCCCAGGTGCAGCGCGTAGTCGGCACGGTCCGCGAGCATCGCATAGACCGCAATCAGGTCCTGCACCGCCGACACCTTGGCCGAGATGATGATGCGGTTGCGGCCAAGTCCGATCTCCTCCGCGCGCCGCGCCGACAGGAGCGCCGACTGCACCATCGCCTCGTGCATCACCGCCCGGTAGGGCTTCGGCGCCGACGACTTGGCGTTCTCGTCCATCAGGTGCGTCAGAAGCTCCTGATCGAGCGAGCCCCAGTTGACGCCGATGCGCACCGGCTTGCCGTGCCGGATCGCCGTCTCGACGATTGCCGCGAACTGTCGGTCCTTCTTCTGCTTGAAGCCAACGTTGCCGGGATTGATCCGGTATTTGTCGAGCGCCTCGGCGCAGGCGGGATTGTCGGCAAGGAGCGTGTGGCCGTTGTAATGAAAGTCACCGACGACCGGCACGCGAACCCCGCGCTTCAAAAGCATCTCGCGGATCTTCGGTACCGCCTTCGCCGCCTCGTCGCGGTCGACGGTGATGCGCACGATCTCGGAGCCCGCGCGCCAAAGCGCTGCGATCTGATCGGCCGTCGCCGCGACATCGGCCGTGTCGGTGTTCGTCATCGATTGCACCACGATCGGCGCGCCCCCGCCGACCGTGATACCCGCCACGTCGACGGCGACGGTCTTCCTGCGGGGACGGGGCTCGAGGGTCATCGCGCGCCTCCTCATGGTGAAGCTTCGGTCGCATTGGTAGTCGAAGCCGCCGTCGCAATAAAGCGCCCATCGCGGCCGGACGGTCCCGGCGAAGCACGCCGTCCGTCATTTCGCCCGCTTGCGCAGCGCCTTCAGGCGGTAGAGGGCCTCGAGCGCCGCCTTGGGGCTCAGCTCGTCGGGATGGATGTCGTCGAGCGCCGCCTCGACCGGCGACGGCCCGCCGCCTGCGCCCGACGACCTCGGACGCGCGGCGGCAAAGAGCGGCAGTTCGTCGATGAGCGCCGTCTGCGGCTTGCTCCGGCCCTCCTGCTTCTCGAGCGCCGCCAAGACCTCGCCGGCGCGCTCGATGACGGACCTCGGCAAACCAGCGAGCTTGGCCACCTGGATGCCGTAGCTGCGGTCTGCGGCCCCGCTCTTGACCTTGTGCAGGAAGACGATCTCGTCGTGCCACTCCTTGACGTCCATGGTGACGTTGGCGATCTCCGCGAGGCGACCGGCAAGCGCCGTGAGCTCATGGAAGTGCGTCGCAAAGAGCGCGCGGCAGCGGTTGACCTCGTGCAGGTGCTCGACCGTCGCCCAGGCGATGGAAAGACCATCGAAGGTCGCCGTGCCGCGGCCGATCTCGTCGAGAATGACAAGGCTCTTCTCGGTCGCGAGATTGAGGATGCTCGCCGTCTCGACCATCTCGACCATGAAGGTGGACCGCCCGCGCGCGAGATCGTCGGACGCCCCGACCCGCGAGAACAGCCGGTCGACGATGCCGATGTGCGCGCGCCGCGCCGGCACGAAGCTTCCCATCTGCGCAAGCACCACGATCAGCGCGTTCTGGCGCAGGAACGTCGACTTGCCCGCCATGTTCGGCCCCGTCACGAGCCAGATGCGCCGATCCGCGATCTCCTCGAAGCCCGCAGGCTTGGCGCCGGCGTGCGCACGCCCGAGCACGCAGTCGTTCTCGATGAACGTGCCGGCACTGGCGCGCAGGGCCTGCTCGACGACCGGATGGCGGCCGCCCTCGATCTCGAAGGCGGTCCCGCCGTCGACGCTCGGGCGCACGTAATTTTCCCGCTCCGCGAGTTCGGCAAGGCCCGAGAGGCAATCGAGCTCGGCAAGCGCCGCGGCGAGCGCAGCGAGCGCCTGGTTAGACAGCGCGATCTCGCCGGCGAGCGTGGCGAAGACCTCCTGCTCGATGGCGAGCGCCCGCTCCGCCGCCGAGGCGATGCGGCCTTCCGTCTCCTCGAGCTCCGCCGTCGAAAAGCGCACCGCGCTCGCCATCGTCTGCCGGTGGCGGAAGGTCTCGGAGAAGGGCGGTGCGAGCAGCGGGCGGGCGTTGAGCGCCGTCGTCTCGATGTAGTAGCCGAGGATGTTGTTGTGACGGATTTTGAGGCTCTTGACGCCAGTTGCCTCGGCGTACTTCGCCTCGAGCGCCGCCAGGATGCGCCGGCTGTCGTCCCTCAGGCGCAGCGCCTCGTCGAGGTCAGCGCGGAAGCCGGCCCGCACGAAGCCGCCGTCGCGGCGGTTGACGGGCGGATCGTCGACGAGCGCCGCCGACAGCGACTGCAGCAGGCTTGCCGGCGCGCCGGCAAGCCGGGCGCTGACGTCCGCGAGCAGCTCCGGCAGGCCCATGCCGCCGGCGCTCCGTTGGAGCAGGTCCGCCGCCGTCCGCGCGGCGGCGAGCCCGTCGCGGATCTGGCCGAGATCGCGCGGGCCGCCCCGGCCGAGCGCAAGGCGCGAGACGGCCCGCGCCACGTCCGGGGCCGCTCTGAGCGTCTGGCGCAGGTCCTCCCGAAGCGTACCGTGATCCACCAGATACCCGACGGCATCGAGCCGCGCGTTGATGGCCTTCGGGTCGGTGAGCGGACTCGCAAGGCGCGCTGCGAGCTCCCGCGCCCCGGCGCCCGTCACGGTGCGGTCGATCGCCGCCAGCAGACTGCCCTCGCGCTGGCCCGACGTGGCGCGCAACAGCTCCAGGCTTGCCCGGCTCGCCGCATCGATGGCCAGCACGTCGCTGACGCCGGTGCGCTTCGGCGGTCGCACCACGGGGCTCGCCCCGATCTGGGTCAATGCCACGTAGGTGAGCAGCGCGCCGATGGCCGCGAATTCGCCGCGCGTGAAACCGCCGAAGCCGCCAAGCTCGCTCACGCCGAGCCGCGCCTTGAGCTGGCGCTCGCCGGCGAAACTGTCGAAGGAGGCGGCCGGAACCGGCGTCAGCGGCGCGGCTGCCATTTTCGCAGCCGCCGCGACGCTCGGCTCGCCGAGCATTGCATCGGTGGCGATGATCTCGCCGGGAGAAAGGCGCACGAGTTCCCCGGGAAGGTCCGCCGCCGTCGTCGTTCCAACCTCGAACTCGCCGGTCGAGATGTCGAGCGAGGCCAGTGCGAAGCTCGCCGCTCCGCCATCGCCGGGCAGCCGGAACCGCGCCGTCAGGTAGTTCCGCTGGCGCGCATCGAGCAGACTGTCCTCGGTCAGCGTTCCGGGCGTCACCAGCCGCACCACGTCGCGGCGCACGACCGCCTTCGAACCGCGCTTTCTCGCCTCCGCCGGGTCCTCGAGCTGCTCGCAGACGGCGACGCGGTAGCCCTGCCGGATCAGCCGCTGGAGGTATTCGTCGGCGCGATGCACCGGCACACCGCACATCGGGATGTCCTGGCCGAGGTGCTTGCCGCGCTTTGTGAGCACGATGCCGAGCGCCTGCGCGGCCACCACCGCGTCCTCGAAAAAGAGCTCGTAGAAGTCGCCCATGCGGTACCAAAGGAGCGAATCGGGATTGGCGGTCTTGATCTCGAGGAATTGGGCCATCGACGGCGTCACCCCATCCCGGGCAACCGCGGGCTCGCCCGACACGGCCTCTGAGCCGCTCCGGCCGCCGCCCGTCACCGGCGCGCGCTTCGGCTCGCATTGAAGCTCGTCTCGCCGGCCATCCGGCGCTCCGCCGCGTTCCTTCCGGACGTCTCTGCCCATTGCTCGCCCCTACCTGCGTAATCATGCTCCCTTATCGCGAGCGGCCAGTCGGGGAAACACCCGGCGGGGAGTCCCGCCCTTGCCACGGACAATCCGTGATCGCATCTGCTGCGACGGATCTGCCGGGATGGCAAACCTTGACACGTAGCGGTCACCTCGCGAGGAATAATCCCTGAGGGAGGGTACTTGGCGGTCGCGGCTTGGCACATGCCCGGCGGCCGGCGCGACTCTTTCGTCGACAATTGCGGCGTGAGCGGCGGAAACGTCTGCATGACACTCGTGGTAGGTCTCTGTTCGACCGAGCCTCCGGCGTCGAACATACCCGGCCCCTTGCGCGGGCAGGGATGTCTGCGGGCCGGCCCCGTCGCCGACTTCGACAATGCAGCCGGTTGTGGCAGGGAGAGCCCCGCATGCGAATCCTGAGCCTATTTCTTACCCTCCTGCTCTTCTGGCTGGCCCTGTCCGGCCATTTCAAGCCGTTCCTGATCGCTGCCGGGATCGCCAGCGCGCTGGCCTGCGCCTGGATCGCCCGGCACCTCGGCGCTGCCGACACCGAGGGACACCCGCATCATCTCTTCGCTCGCGCGCTCACCTACTTTCCGTGGCTCGTCTGGGAGATCGTCAAGGCCTGTTGGGCCGTGACAAAGATCATTCTCGACCCGCGGCTTCCGATTTCACCGACCATGACCCGCATTGCAGCAAGCCAGCGCTCAACGGTCGGGATCGTGACTTTCGCCAACTCCATCACGCTGACGCCGGGAACGATCACGACCGCCGTTCATGGCAATGTGCTCACCGTCCATGCCCTGGTCCGCGAAGGCGCTCTCGATCTTGAGGGCGGAGGCATGGACTCGCGCGTCACCCGATTTGAGGGAACCCGCTGATGTTCACAGCAGCCGCCGTCGCAATCCTGTTCGCCCTGGCGCTCGCTGTCACAAGGGCACTCATCGGCCCGACCGTGTTCGATCGCGTGCTCGCAGCCAACTCGGTGGGAACCTTGGCGATCATGCTCCTCGCGATTGTTGGGTTTCTCACCGGTCGACCGGAGTGGCTCGACATCGCGCTGACCTATGGACTCCTCAACCTCATTGGCACGCTCGCCATCCTGAAGTTCTTTCGACACGGCGATCTCGTGCACGACGCAGAGGAGGACAGGTGATGGCAATCGCGATTGATCTCCTGAGCTTGGCCCTCATCCTCGCCGGGGCCTTCTTTGCGATCGTCGGCATGATTGGCGTCATCCGAATGCCGGACTTCTTCACCCGCCTGCACGCAGCGAGCGTGACCGATACGCTCGGCGCGGGGCTTCTGTGCGCCGGGCTGATGCTGCAGGCGGGACCGACTCTCGTCGCTGCCAAGCTTCTGATGATCGTGGCCCTGCTGTTCTTCACCGGCCCAGCGATTACGCATGCCCTCGCGCAGGCGGCCTTGCACGCCGGCCTCGAGCCCAAGCTCGCCGAGGATCGCCGCAACCGCTTAGCGGAGACGCAGCCGCAGCCCGAGATGCCGGCTCGCCCCCTTGTCCAGACGCCGCACTGAGAGGCCGGCCATGGAAGCCTTGATCGGCATGGTGCTTCTCACGTTTCTTGCCGTCGTCACTGTCGGGATCGCGCGCCAGCGTAATCTGTTCGGCGTGATCATGCTTTCCGGCATCTATAGCTTTCTTATGGCCAGCCTGCTCGTCGTGCTCGATGCCGTCGATGTCGCGATGACCGAGGCCTCAGTCGGCGCCGGGGTCTCGACCGTGTTCCTGCTTGCTGCGCTGCATTTGACGCGCAGCCTCGAACAGAAGCCGCTCCGGTCAGCGCTCTTGCCGCTTGTGGTGGCCGCAGGCATCGGCGCGGCTCTTGTTTGGGGGACGCTCGATCTTGCCCCCTTCGGCGCGCCCGACGCCGCCATCCACAAGCACGTTGCTCCCAAGTATCTCGCCGATAGCATTAGGGAGACGATGGTGCCGAATGTCGTCACCTCGGTTCTCGCCGATTATCGCGGCTTCGACACGCTCGGCGAAACGACGGTTATCTTCACCGCTGGAATCGCGGTGATGCTCCTGCTCAAGGGCCGCCGCCGAAAGGCGGCGGAAACGCCGCCAGGCAGACCCGGTTCAGAGGGCGCACAATGAAACGCGACGTAATCCTCCGCGTCATCGTCAAGCTACTGCTGCCGTTCATGCTGCTCTTTGCGCTCTACGTGCAGTTCCACGGCGAGCTCGGCCCCGGCGGCGGCTTCCAGGCCGGCGTCATCGCCGCCGGCATGGTAATCCTCTATGCGATCGTCTTCGGCATCCGCGAGGCCAAACGCATCGCCCCACCGGCACTGATCGAGCGCCTCGTGCCCATGGGCGTCCTGATTTATGCCGCGACGGGAGTCGCCGGACTGCTCACGGGCGCCAATTTCCTCGATTACTCCCGCCTCGGACCCGACAGCCCACACGGCCATGAGTATGGCATCTTCGCTGTCGAGGTGGGCGTCCTCGTCACCGTCGCTTCGACGATGATTGCCATCTTCTATGCTTTCGTCGAGCGGGGGCGCTGATGCCGGTTCCGCCGATCATCCAGCAGCTGGTCGAGCATTATAACTACGTCGTCACGATTTTCCTAATGGTCTCCGGCCTCTACATCGTGATTGCACGCGGCAACATGATCAAGAAGCTGATCGGTCTCTCCCTTTTCCAGACTTCCGTCTATCTGCTCTACATCACGCCAGGCAAGATTGTCGGAGGCACGGCGCCCATCCTCGATCCCGCCTTCAAAGTCTACTCGAACCCGTTGCCGCACGTGCTGATACTCACAGCCATCGTCGTCGGTGTCGCAACTCTCGCCATGGGCCTCGCGCTCGTCGCGCGCATCCAGGAGGAGTTCGGCACCATCGAGGAAGACGAAATCTTTGGCCGCGAGGAGAATGCGTGAAGTCCGTCATCGCTCACCTTCCCGCGCTGCAAATCGTGGTGCCGCTTTTTGGAGCCCTGATCTGCGCCCTGTTGCGGCGCGGATCGACGGCGTGGGCGGTGATGCTCGTCGCCTCCTGGTTGCTGCCGGCGATCGCCATCGCGCTTCTTATGCGGGTGCTGCAAACGGGTCTCGTTTCGTATCACATCGGCGGCTGGCCGCCGCCTTGGGGGATCGAATACCGGGTCGATCTGCTCAATGCCTTCGTGCTCGTCCTCGTCTCAGCCGTCGGCGCCGCAATCGCGCCGTTCGCGCGCCGCAGCGTCGCACACGAGATCGATGGCGACAAACAGGCGTGGTTCTACTGCCTCTACTTGCTCTGCCTGACCGGGCTGCTCGGCATCGTGGTGACAGGCGATGCCTTCAACGTTTTCGTCTTTCTCGAGATTTCCTCGCTCGCGACTTATGCAATCATCGCCATGGGTCGGGACCGCCGCGCATTGCTGGCCGCCTACCAGTACCTCATCCTTGGCACCATCGGCGCCACCTTCTACATCATCGGCGTCGGCTTCCTCTATCTGCTGACCGGCAGCCTCAATCTCGCCGACATCGCATCGCGGCTCGCAACCTTCGCCGGCAGCACGCCACGGCCCGTCTTCGCGGCCCTTGCCTTTCTCGCCGTCGGCATGAGCCTCAAACTCGCGCTCTTTCCGCTGCACGTCTGGCTGCCGGGCGCCTACGCCCATGCCCCCTCCGTCGCGACCGCCTTCCTGGCCGGCACTGCGACGAAGGTGGCGATTTATGTGCTCATCCGCTACTTCTACTCCGTCTTTGGAGCGGCAATCAGTTTCCGGACGCTCCCCATCGGCGAGGTACTCCTGACACTCTCGGTGGCGGCCATGATCATGGCCTCGCTCATGTCGGTGTTCGAGAACGACGCCAAGCGCGTCCTTGCCTACTCATCACTGGCGCAAGTCGGCTACATCACGCTCGGCATATCCCTCGCCAACCCGTCGGGCCTGACAGGCGGCATCGTCCATTTGCTCAATCATGGCGTGATGAAGGCCGGTCTCTTCCTGTCGCTCGGCGCCGTCGCCTATCGCATCGGCGGCGTCGGGCTCACCGACCTCGCCGGCATTGGGCGGCGCATGCCCCTCACCATGGCCGCATTTGTGATCGGAGGCATGGCGCTCGTCGGCGTCCCCGGCACCGCCGGTTTTGTCTCCAAGTGGTAACTGGCCATAGGCGCCATCGA
>CAYWBX010000073.1:0-9246 GCA_964456015.1 uncultured Hyphomicrobiaceae bacterium
GGGCTCCGAGGAAAGGACTAGAAAGTAGGTGAGCGGCGGCGGCTCCTCCAGCGACTTGAGCAGAGCGTTGGCGGCCGGTCCCGCGAGCTCATCGGCCGTATCGACGATCACGACGCGCACCCCGCTGCCGACGGCCGTATGGGTGAGGAACGATCGCAGACGGCGCACCTCGTCGATCGGAATGGCTGACTGAAAGCGCTTTCTCCTCGCGTCCCACGGCCGTCGCAACGCCAACAGCCCCGGATGCGAGAGCGCCCGTACCTGGCGGGCGGCCGTCGTCTCCGGCGCCACCGCCAGGCTGCGGCACGCCGGATCGCGCTCGCTGGGATGCGCCAGAAGATGCTTGGCGAGCCGGTAAGCCAGCGTCGCCTTGCCGATGCCCTCGGCTCCCGTGATCAACCAGCCGTGGGGCATCCGGCCGCCTGCCACGGCTTGCGCGAGGAGCTGCTCAACGCCCGGATGACCGTAAAGCACCTCCGTCTCGCGCGGGTGCGGCACGCCTTCTAGCCTATCAAACTCGGGCACATCCGGACCCTCGATTTGAACGGGCGTGCGCGCCATCAACTCACCTCGACGCCGAGCCGCGCGGCGAGGGCCGCGAGGATCGCCGCATGCACGTTCTCCTCGGCGTCCCCTGCATCGATTACGACGCAGCGTTGCGGCTCGGCGGCTGCAATCTCGAGGTAGGCCGCCCGCAGCCGCCTATGGAATGCGAGATCGCGGCCCTCGAACGGGTCGTGTCCCCGGTCATCCGGCGCCGCGCCGAGCTGTCGGGCACGGGCGCGGGCAAGTCCGACGCCGGGATCGAGATCAAGAATCAAGGTCACATCGGGAACGAGACCGGCAAGGCAGAGCCTCTCGAGCGTGGCGATGTCCTCGGGTGCCACTCCGCCCGCCGCCCCCTGATAGGCGCGCGTCGAATCCATGAAGCGGTCGCAGACGATCCATTTGCCCTCCGCGAGCGCCGGTCGGATGAGGCCATCCAGATGATCGCGCCGGGCGGCATTGAAGAGCAGCGCCTCGGTCATGGGGCTGGCGGGCGCAAGCTCCCGATCGAACAGAACCGCCCGGATCTGCTCGGCGCGCGGCGTGCCGCCGGGCTCCCGGGTCACGACCACCGCGCGGCCGGCGCGCTCGAGCGCTTCGGCGAGCCGCCGCGCCTGGGTGGACTTTCCCGAACCCTCGCCGCCTTCAAGCGAGATGAAGCGCCCGCGTGCCATGCGTTCCCTGGACGGCCCGCAGCACCGCGGACCCATCGCCTTCGTGTCAAGGAAGCCAGCGGAACGCCATGTGGAGGAACGAGTCAAGTCCGCGCCGCGCCATGCCGGCGCGTTCCACGTCCTCGCCCGCAAACAGCGGAACCTCGGTGACCGCTTGCGTGACGCTTGTCACGCGCAGCGTCGCAACCCGGTCCCCCTTTCTGACCGGCGCCTTGAGCGGACCCTTGTAGAGAATTTCGGCCTTGAGTCGGGGATTTGCGGGATAGCGCGGCAGCAGCACGGCGATGTCGCCGTTGCCGACGAGCGGCACCCAGAACCGGCTTCCGCCCCACACCCGCGCCTGCCCAACCGTCTCTCCTGCCTCGAACAGCTTGTGCTCGCCGAAGTTCTTGAAGCCGAGATCGAGGAGGCGCAGCGCCTCGGACTTGCGGTCCTCCGCTCGCTCAAGGCCGTTGATGACCAGGATGAGCCGCCGATTGTCCTGCCGGGCCGAGGCGACGATGCCGTAGCCGGCCTCCTTGATGAAGCCGGTCTTGAGGCCGTCGACGCCACCGAGGCCGAGGATCGGATTGCGGTTCGTGAAGCGGTGCTTCCGGTACTGGAAGTCGCGCTGTGCGAACAGCGGATAGAGGTCGGGATACTCCCGGATGAGATGCCGGGCAAGGATGGCGAGATCCTTGGCCGTCGTCAGGTGCTCGGGATGATAGAGCCCGGTGGCGTTCCGGAAGGTCGACGCCTTGAGGCCGATGCGCCGGCCCTCCTCGGTCATCAGCCGGGCGAACGCCTCCTCGCTGCCCGCCATCACCTCGGCGATGGCGATGGCGGCGTCGTTGCCCGATTGAACGATGATCCCCCGCAAGAGAGCGTCGACGCGCTCGCGGGTGTTCACGGGAATGAACATGGCCGAGGTGCCGGAGGGTGCGCCGCCGCGCCGCCAGGCGTTGGGCGTGACGAGCATCTCGTCCTCGAGCTTGAGCTGGCCGGCCTTGATCGCCTTGAAGACGACGGCAAGCGTCATGAGCTTGCTCATGCTCGCCGGCGGCATCAGGTCGTCGGCGCGATGCTGGAAGAGGATGGCGCCGCTGTCCGCGTCCATGAGAATCGCCTGCCGCGCCCGCGTCGTGATCTCCGCCTGGGCGCTCTGCGCACGCGAGGGCTGGGCGAGGGCGTGGGAGGCGGATGCAACAGCAAAGAACGTCAGAGCAACAACTGTGAAGTTGCGGAGCTGCCAACGCCAGCCAATAACACCGCCCCGAACTTGCTTCGATTCCATGCTGCAAAGTATGATCTTTATCGGCGAGCGCCGTCAATGCACAATGAGCACCGACAAACGGAGAGCAATTGCTACGCTCAGCTCTCGCGCCAGAGCGGAACTCTCTGCTGCCCACATGCGTCCATATCACCGATCGCCGAACCAGCTATCCGCGTGACGATACACCAAGGCGCCCGCATTCATTGTCAATGTGTAGCTGTTATGCGCAAATGCGTCGAGCTTGGGCGCGAGCGAATCCAAGCGCGAATCGATCCATCGATCCATTGCCGAATTATCATAAATCGCATCCGCGACCTTCGACCCCGCCAAGCCGCAGCCCGCAACTAAAACCGCTCCTGCGACACTCGCAGCACATGCCGAACTTGCGGCCGTACCGCCTGTGTAGCTGACGCCAAAGTCGTCCATTTGTTTCAGCCCCCCTACAAATCCATAAACTGACTGACTGATCTTGTCCTTGCCGGCAGCGCTAGCTCGACCGTCTCGGAACCCCTCAGAAAAGTTGAACGCTCCACCAACGACAACACCGCCGACTGACAGAACGGCGTCAGCCTTGGCGCCGAAAAGTAGAATTTGTTTTGAACCGGCAGCGCTACTGAACTGACTGATCTGTGGCAGCGAGAGCGCGGCTTTCGCATCTGGGGCGCGGGCAAGCCCCTGGAGCACCGGGCCATAAAGGTTTGATGCGTTTCCTTGAGATAATATTGCCCTCGCGCCATATACGCTCGCGATATTAACGCCCGCCTTCCCGAGCTCGTACGGAAGCTCACCGGTTTTCCATTCTCTTGCAAATTCCTCCGGATGAAACTCTCTCTGCATATTGGACCACACGCGAGTCGTCATGCCCGCCAAATGTGCCGGCAATGAACCTTTTGCGTAAACGGACGGCATCTGACCGAAGCCAGAATTAGACGCAGCTGCGCCGATGGCTGCGGCTTGTGACGGGGTGCCATGTGACGCAGGCGTACCGGCCGGCTTTAACGAGCCGAACGTCGGTTGACGGTCAGCGCTCGCGCCCGGCACCTTTTCTCGCGCGCTGTTTGCCGGAGAGTAGACCCCCACATTGCCGGGGAGCGAAAACGCCCGGGATGGCGCCGGACTCGCCTGAAGCTGGCCGGGCGCCGGAGTCTTTGAAAACCGGTCTGCGCCGCCTGCGATCGATGGCTGCGTCTCGGACGGAATTGCGCCGGCTCTGAGCTTCTGCAGTGTCGACTGGTCGCTCACCGCCGCCAGCCCTGAGGGTGTCTTCTGGAAGAACGCCGGGCCGTTGGTCGTCTCGATGCGCACAAAATCCGATGATGAAGGTGCCGCCGACGGGGCGTTGCCGGCAGTCCCAAGTGGCTTGAATGCTGGGGAGGGAGCATTGCTCGACGGCTGCCCGGCCCCACCGGCGGGGATCTGTGGCTTGTAGCCGTAGGCCTGGGCTGCGTACTCGGCAGTCCCTGTCGAGATTCGCTGCCCGTCCCGGAACACCTCGACATTGCCGTTGTCTTTGCGGACGAACGAGTAGGGACTGGGGCTGGTGGGCGCAGGCGCCGACGGCGGCGAACCGGCGGCGCTCCCGAGAGACTTGAAGGCCGGTTGCCCGGCCGCCGCTTGAGCGGGAACTGGCTGAGGATTTATCTGGTGCGCAGACGGCGCGTGCGATGGCGTGGCAATCGCCTTCTGTCCGCCACCGGCCACAGGCGCTTGCTGCTGCTGCCGCTGATATGCGTTCAACTTCGCCTGGATTTCCTCGGCCTGCTGCTTGATGCGCGCAAGCTCCTGCTGCTGTGCAGGTGAAAGCGTGTTGCCCTGTTGCGACGGCACCCTGGGCAGTGCCGGCGGTGGCGCACCGCCCGCCTTCTGGCCGGCGCCCGCCGCTGGCGGTGCTGCCGGCGCAGGATCCGGCACCCAGACCTGCCGCGTCACGGTCGTGCACTTCTGCTCGCTCCGGCACTGCTTGGTGGAGACCGTCTTAGTCGTGCACTTCTGCTGCGGCGTGCACTGCTGCTGCTGTGTCGTCACCGGAACGCAGTTCTGGCGTGGGGTGCAGACCTGCTGCTGGTAGGGCACGTTTGAGCATCTCGGCACATTCGAGCCCCGCACCGGCACGCAGTTCTGGCGGTACTGCGTGACCATCTGGCAGACGGGCACGTTGGTGCACCGTTGCGTGGTGACAGGGACCTGTCGGCAAACGGTCTCCGTCCGGCAATCCGGCACCTGCTTGGCGATGTCCTGGCAGACCTGCGTCGGGCTGCACTGCTGCTCCGTGCGCGTCTCCCAGCGCGCGACCGCCGCCGGCCCCATGGTGAGCGCAAGAACAAGGATCAGGCAGGCGCTAACGCGCAGGAGTGACCGTCTTTGGCGAGCCCGTGCGCTGAACATGGCCGTCCTCCCTCCATCTACTGACGCCGCCGCCTGTCGCGACCGCTGGCCCGCTAGTTCTTCGCGAGGCCCACGCGATGACAGGAGCGCGAACTCCATTCCCCCGTGTCGCGGCAGAGCTCGAACGACTGCACGCAGCCGACCGAGCAGCCGGTGCTCTTGTGCTTTCGCTGCCGACAATCGCGAATGCAGGTATTCCGTGCCTCGGCACAACTCGTCAGGACCGCGCACGCCGCCGCAGCATCTCTCTTGGATTTGACGGCCTTTGATTCGCCACTCGCCGCCTTTTCTTCTGCCGGAGCTGTCTGCAGGGCTGCAGTTTGGATGGACGCCGAGGTCTTGGCTGCCGCGGTCGTCTCCGGCGCGGACGCTGCCTTCTTGGCCGCCTTTGCGCTGGAGCGCGGAGCCGCGGCCGCCGTCTCAGAGCGGGGCTCCGGCGCCAAAGGCCTTGGCGAGGCTGCGGCTGATCGATCGGGAGAGGGCTCTGGGATCACAGCAGGCGCTCCTGCTGCGACGGGTGGCGCAGGCGGAGCGGCACGCTCCTGCTTCAGCAGCCGAAAACCGGCATGGCAGTGGGATGCAGCGCAACCTGGAACCGACAGCCGGATGAGATACTCCGCCGTCTCGGGGGCCGGACCGGCGAGGATCACAACCTCGGCTTCTTCGGGACTGATGCCAAGCGCCACGCCATCGCCGCTGAGCAGCGCGAGCTTGACATGCCGGCAATCTACGCACGCGGCCACGAACGCGTAGGTGACGCCTTCCATCAATCCGACGCGCGTCGTTGCATCGCCGTCGCGCGCCACCGGGCCCTCGGCCTTCGCGAGCGTCGGCTTGAAGCCCTGACCTGCCAGGTGCTCAGCCTCTCGCTCGAGGCGCGCGCGGGTCTCGATGCCGGCGTTCTCCGGTCCGCCATCTTGCTGTGCGGACGGGCCAGCGCTCTCGATCGGTGCCTGCAGTGTTTGATCTGCCACCCGAGCGGACGCAGGCCCCGCGCTCGCAGACGTCTGCACCGGCGGCTCCGTCTTGGGCTGCATCGCGGCACCGATGACCTGCTCGCCGGTCGCCAGGATGCGCTGTCTGAGCTCCTCGCGAAGACGTTGCCGCTCGGCCTTCTCGGCCGCGCGGATCTGCTCCTCAGCAAGCCTCTGCTGCTCGGCCGCCAGACGGGCTTGCGCTTCTGCCTCGGCCCGGGCGCGTTGCTCCATCCGGTTGACCTGTGCTGCGATCCGCTCGCGATCGCGCGCCTGCGCATCGGGGTAGCTGTAAGCCTGCTCGCAGGCGTCACGCTCGTTTTTTTCGAGGCAGCGCCTTTTGAGGCTTTCATACACTTTTCGCGCCTCGTCCTTGGCGCGCTGCTCGGCGAGCCAGGCTTCGCGCGCCCGGGCCCGCTCGGCCTCAGCGGCCGGTTTGGCCTCGGGTGCCGACCGCCTCGCCGCGCGGTCGGCCTCCGCTGGCTGACCCGCGGCTGGCGCCGACGGGCAGACGATCTGATTGCCGACCATATTGGCGAGCGATCCGTCCGCGCAGCGGCAGACATGCCCACTGCCACGGTTGATCCACTGGCCCGGGCAGTAGAGGTCGTACAGCATCGAGCCGCCCGAGCCTTGAGGCTGCGAATACTTGCGTTGGATCTCCTGCTGAATGATCGTGTTGACGGTGTTGCCCAGGATACCGGGTAGGATTTGGCGAAGTTCCTGCCCAAATGCGGCAATCGGCGTGATCGTCAGCAAGACGATGGAGAGAAGCGCGCAACGCGCCCGCAATAAGGACGTCATAGAAACATCCTCCCCCTTATGACATAATGTAGACACAATTCTGTTGCGGCCGCAAGTTTACGCGCCATCGCCCCCGAGGGCTCCGGCTTGTGGGGCGTCGGTCCAACCGCTAGGGTCCCGGCGCTCTGTAAGAGTCGCCGCGTGGCGTGGCTGTGCGATTGACATGGCCGTGCGATTGCCCGTTCAAAGCCGATTAGAGAGCGTGCGAAGCTGCGGAAGATCAAAGCGCGGAGAGCGTCCGGCCGTCGTCGCTAGCAAACGCTGCCGAGGGCTCACGGATGGGTGGCCGAGTGGTTTAAGGCAACGGTCTTGAAAACCGTCGTGCTCGCAAGGGTACCGGGGGTTCGAATCCCTCCCCATCCGCCATTGTATCGAAGGTTGCGGCGCCACATCAAAGTCTTACATCGGCATCCCGCCAATCGTTCCCACATCTGTGCCAACAGTTCGGACCGCGTTCGGGCCTTCCCGCGGAGCCGCATGGCGAGGCAGAGAAGGGGCGGCGCGCATGATGTGTGGCGCGCAGGCGAGGTGCGCTGTCCTTTGCGAAACAAAGCCAATCGTCATGCGTCCGGTGGCGCGCCCTCCGGCAAAGACGGCTCCGCCTGCGAGCCTTCCAGCGTTTTCAGCCGCCACTCTTGCGCCTCCCGGAGCGCGCGCAGGGCTTGGGTGAGCTGATTGTCCAAGGCGACCTGGTAGCGGGTTAAGAGGTCGAGGACGTCGCCGGCCGGCACCGTCGCCCGCTCTCGAACCTGCCCGGCGATGGCCAGAAGGCGAGGCCGCTCCTCGGCGCGTTCGAGTTCGTCCTCGCACCAGGCCGTCAGGCCGGAAACATACTTCGCAAGACCGCCCGGCCGGGTCGCCAGAAACGCCTCGGGCGCTTCGCCGTCCGCATCGGCGGCGAGTTGCGCGAACACCGCCGGGGCCCTCTCCGCGATGGACGTGAGGTCGATCGTCTCCAAGGTCGCAATCTCTGCCAGGACTGTCCGGCAGAAGGTTTCCCGGCCGGCTGGGGCTTTCCGACTTCACCGACACGAGCGGGCTCGGCGTCACGATCGCGGGCCAGCCGCTCGATCACAGGCTCTATCATTTCCGGCTCGCGTTCTCGGGCTTCGAGCACGCCCACGTCGTGCTGGGTGGCGAGAGCTTCGTGGCGCTGGCCGAGGGCTTGCAGAATGCGCTGTGGGCGCTCGGCGGCGTGCCGAAGGAGCATCGCAGCGACAGCCTGTCGGCGGCGTTCCGCAACCTCGACGCCAATGCTCAGGAGGACCTCACCGCGCGCCATGCGGCGCTGATGCGCCATTACGAGATGGAGCCGTCGCGCAACACCGCCGGGATCGCGCACGAGAACGGCTCGATCGAGAGCGCGCACGGCCACCTGAAGCAGGCGCTCGAGGACGCGCTGCTGTTGCGCGGCACACGCGACTTCGCCGACCTCGACGCCTATCGCGCGTTCGTCGACGACATCGTGGGCCGGCGCAACGCCAATATCGCCAAGCGCATCGAGCTGGAGCGCGCGTCGCCGGGCAAGCTTCCCCCACGGCGCACGGCCGACTTCGAGGAGAAGGTGATCCCGGTCACGTCATCAGGCGGCTTCATCCTGCGGCGCGTGTTCTACACCGTGCCGTCGCGCCTGATCGGACATCGCCTTCGCGTGCGCATCTTCGACGACCGGCTCGAATGCTTCCTCGGCGCGACACAGGTCGCCGTGCTGCCGCGCGGCCAGCCGGTGTCGGATACGAAGGGCGGCCACGTCGTCGACGACCGGCACGTCATCCACGCGCTGCGCCGCAAGCCGATGGCACTGCGCTGTCTCGTCTATCGCGATCAGCTCTTTCCGCGGCCCGAGTACAAGCGTGCGTTCGAGGCACTGCGAGAACGATGTGACGATCGGCACGCCTGCAAGGTCACGGTCGAGCTGTTGGCACTTGCTCACGAGCGTGCGTGCGAGGCAGAGCTCGCCGCCGTGGTCGGCGCCGATCTCGATGCCGGACGCCTGCCGGACCTGGCCGCGCTGCGCGCCCGGTTCCGACCGGAGGAGACCGCGATTCCGAGCGTCGCCGTCGAGCTGGCGCCGCTCGGCGTCTACGACGAGCTGGCCGCAATCGGTGTCCTGCCGGCGAACTCCAATGAGGAGATCGCGGCATGACCGGCACAGCGAACTCCATCGACACCGCTCGCGTCGAGTTGCTGCTCGCCGAGCTGAGACTTCCCGGCGTCAAGGCGATCTGGCCGAAACTCGCGGCGCAGTCCGACAAGGAAGGCTGACCGGCAGCCCGCTTCCTGGCAGCGCTCGCCGAGCACGAGGCGGCCGATCGCACGCGCCGCCGCATCGAGCGACACATGGCAGAAGCTCGCCTGCCGGCCGGCAAGACGCTCGCCACCTTCGACTTCGACAGCGTGCCGATGGTGTCGAAAGCCCAGGTGATGGCGCTCGCCTCCGGCGATGCGTGGCTGAAGAACGGCGCCAATCTGCTGTTGTTCGGCCCGCCCGGCGGCGGCAAGAGCCATCTCAGTGCAGCGATCGGGCTCGCGCTCGTCGAGAGCGGCTGGCGCGTGCTGTTCCAGCGCACCTCCGATCTCGTGCAGCGCCTGCAGGTGGCGCGGCGCGAGC